>NZ_JAUBTR010000177.1:0-2246 GCF_036705045.1 Microcoleus sp. BR0-C5 | reverse complement strand
GGTTTACGCTTCAACCTGATTGCAGGCATCTATAACTATGAACTTAACCTTTCAGAATGACTTTTGCAAGAGGTCTAACCTGTGGACTGTAAAACCCACATTCCGCAGTTCTGGCTTTGATGACTAAGGATTTTCATACATTCACTGTAGGAAAAATGTCTGTGCCTATCTTTTCTAATTTTAGTATCATTATTTCCCGATTTGGGCGAGATATAATAAATTTGAATTCCCCAATATTTTCTAATATATTCATTCGGCAATATCTGAACTAATTCTCCCTAAATTAGACATCAAAATTCCGGCAACATGATTGTTGTGTTGCCAATTATTTGAATTTATTCAACAATATTCTCTGGTTTGTTTTCCGAGTTACCCATCTTCAACTATTAAATAATATTGACCGCAAACCTTTCCTAAATAGGGCTTGCTGAATAAGTTAAGAAAAATCACGATAGCAATTGAGGAATGATTCAAGTTCGGCGACACATAATTTTTTGTTTTCTATAACTTATCCAGTTATAGTTTTTGATAATAACTGACCTGTAAATAGGTGTAATTTTCGGTTTGTGACATAAAAACACACAAAAAACCCGTCTTAACCAGGTAGAAAGGTTCATTACTAAAAAAGTAATAGCAATGGCTGTACCAGATGTATTATCAAGTTTTGCCATCACAAGGGTTCAGACCGAATCTTCGTTTTCCTTGCCCAAACTTGCCCTCAATGGCATTTCTAATTCTCTCATCTTCCAACGCTTGCCTCTTTTTTGATTTACTCACATTTGCTGGCGGTCTTCCTAATGGCGGCCCACTCAGCCTAATACCTTTTTCTTTACACCATGCTCGGTTTTCCCGATTTCGGTAAATGCGATCTGCATTCCCTTATTCTGGATAATACCCTGTGAATTTATGATATGCTTCTAAAGAGTGTTTTTAAGTCCCCTGATTCGTTAAAATTATCCCAGCTCATCCTGTCTAACAATATATATCCTTCAAAGCAACTGGCTGATAGTTTGGCTCCAAACTCTACGCTTTTTCCGGCTTTTCCTCTGACTATGGGACGGATATGGGGTTGGCTTAGACTTACTATTCTATCCTCAATGCTCTGTTTATTGTTATCAAATAACCATTGCTGTTGGCGATAGACCTCTGTGAGGACTAGCAAGGTTTTATATTGCTTTGCGCTCAGGCGTTCGAGAGTCGCACCTGACTCGATTAGCTGTTCAATATGAGCGAGGTTTCTTTTGATATATTGAAGTTGTTTTTTAATTGCCTGTCTTTTTTTGTGGCGGGATGGTCTTCTTTGTTTGGCTATTAATAAGTAATCTTTTCGGGCGAGATTACGGTAGGTTCTTGGTTTTTTCGGGATTTGACCTTTGATCTGTTTATACAGGATGTCTATAATTTTTTCGGTATGAACTCTGGCTTTGTTTAATAGTCCTAAGTCGGTCGGATAGGTAATGTCTGCTGGGGCACAGGTAGCATCTATGATTAATTTTCCGCGATTGGGTGACTCATTTTTGGCGTCCGAATCCTTTTTTTTTTCGGTTTTAACTGGGGTGATGGAGCGCATTTTTTCGACCATTCGTTCATTCACTTTATTAATTAAGTTCGGACTAATTCTTTGGCGAAAGTGAACCAATAGTGATGGGTCAAATGGCAGCTCGTTACTGTAGCTTGAGTGACCGATAAAGTATTGCAGGTAAGGGTTTTCACGGATTTGTTCTACTGTTTCCCGATCACTAATTCCTAATTTTTCCTTAATAATTAATGCCCCCAAGGCCATCCTCCATGATTTGGCTGGTGCACCCATTTCTGTGGGGAAGTTTTGAGCATATTCTGATTCAAATTCTGACCACGGTATTACTTGGGCCATCTTTACCCAACGGTTATAGGCGTGACAATTTAGAGCCGTTGGCTAGTTCAAAGTCCAAGGGTGGGATGGGAGCAAGCTCAACCTTTTTGTACATGGGCTCAGGTGGTGATGCACGGGTTTTGACCTATTTTACCTGTTTATCACGGCGACTTTATTCTCGATCGCGCGATCGAAACCCAGGCCACGCAATATGCACTCGATTATTCAGCAAGCCCTAAATAATTTAATATCTCCCGACGTTCCTTTGTTAAGTTGCTTATTTGTTCGGCTCCATTTAGGTTGACTAAATGTACGGATTGAAACATCTGAAATACCCACCGCATTGTCGGTTTATTTGTCAATTTCTTGACCTGGTTTCTGATGCTGGCATTGG
>NZ_JAUBTR010000004.1:0-175078 GCF_036705045.1 Microcoleus sp. BR0-C5 | reverse complement strand
TATTAACGATATAAACAGGGTGAGCATCAACTAAAGATAAGTTTTGACCATAAATTTGAAATGTCAAGTACATTGATGTTCACTCATTTGTTTATTATATCTTGCTTAAGTTATTAAATTTTCATTCCTATTTATAATTATGAACTTTCTTTAAAGACTAAATTAGAGAGCGCCTGAGACTTTCGCAAGAGGTCTAGTGACCCGCCCCAACCACGGGCACGTCTTACATTGTTTTTTCATTTGTTCCTCACTTTATTTACTTTCTATGCCGCCTATGTTGGCGGCAATGATAGGAATGTAGTCACCTAAAAGCTGTCATCAACTTTCACTACACCAATACCGCAAGGTGGTGGGAAAGCGCCCTGGTAGTTGAGTAAGCGCTCCCATGTTTGTTTGCTCACCCTGTCTCCAAAATGTTGGACGTAGGCGTACTTGCCCACTATTTTTGCTTGTGCGGTATAGCGACTTATTTGTGCTGGTGATATGCGTGTACCCCGCACAATGTCGTTATGCGGCAATTTAAGGGTCGCAGCCTCAATCATGGGGAACTCATCATTTAATGACCTCAGCACAGCTTGAACCACTGAGGCGGCTGGCAAAACAAGAGCCATTTTAGCGATCGCACGCGGTGGTAGTAAGTAGGTAGTGTTAGGGATGTTTTCGTAAGCTAAGTCAACTTCGGCACTAGCGCGACGCACATCATCCCGTGTCAGTAGCAGCAATCCATCACCCTGTAGCTCATGTCCCCAATACTTGCAAGCTCGAATCACTTGTTCCTCACTCACACCATAAAAGCTTGCTACCCATGCGGTTGTCGCAACCTTGCAGCCGTAGTAGGAAAGCAGGTTATCGACAAGGGGTTCAGCAGTTTTGTGGTTTGTTTCGTCACCTAACAATATGTCTATAGCGGTGCTGTGAGTAATTTGGTCAAAGTATGTTACTCGCAACCGGGAATCGAGGAACAGGCGATTAAGTACCTTTGTTGTGGTGTGGTTGCTCTGTTCCTTATCTGCTGTAGCTTTAGCAGCATTGAGGTCATTGACTTTTTGAGAAAACTGAGTCATAGTAAAACCATCCGTTATTGTGGAAGCAATTGCGGTAAATGCACCCCGAAGTGTTGATAGCACCTAGGGGTGTTGTTTTTGTAGCTATCTACACGATCGTACGTCTGTCAAAATTTGTCGATCGCTCGCAACAATTTGTTACAAAGGGGTTTTGTCACAGGATAAGGTGTCCCATCAGTTCCGGCTCTGTTGTTGATGGACTCGATCGCGCGCCAATTCAATAGTGTCAATCAACATCTATCAATAGACCTATATAGGTGTGTTAGTGCAGCAAAATGCACAACAGACCTATATAGGTCTCTGAAAAATACAGAGTAAAGCACACTTCCAAACCTATTAGAGTTGAAAGTATTTTCTCGCATTTTTCCTCACACCCTTTGGACTAAACCCTTTAGGTTTCCGCCGATCACTCTCCAATACTTTGAAGCCTTCGCTATCGTGCTAAAATCTGTTGAAGGGTACATCAACAAAAAAAAGCCCGCTGCTCCTGATAGAGTTGCGAGACTCAAGAAAATAAATAAGTTTGACTTTGACTATATCATTTCTATGTCGCCTAAGTAGGCGGCAATAAGGGTAAGTAGGCTAGTGCAAAGGTAAAAGGGATGACATTTTAATGGGTTCAACGTTGCTTGTTGCTCAAAAACGCTGATGTCGATAATATAAGGTAAATGACAAATGCAAGGAGAAGTAGCTAGAAGAGCTATTAAGGTGTGTTGGTAATAGTACGTCCCCCTCCCCTATACACCCCCAACACCCGCAGCTAATCTCTCTCCTGACTATTGCTACGCTCCTGCGTCTTTTCTGTTGTCGATACCATTAGAACTGATTTGTTGAATAACAAACAGCGATGAACTTACTAAAATGTTGTTTCCTAATGCGTTCTTGCTGACACATTTACCATCATTGCCGCCTACTTTGGCGGCATAGAATGTTAACAGACTAAAGCAAAAGCGCAAAAGTAAGCAATAAAAAACCCGCCGGACTAGGGCGGGTCAAGGTGGGGGGGCAAGAGCGCGTTAAATGTTGGGGAAGTCTGCTTCTGTATCAACACCCAAATAATGCCGCTGAATTACCTCTACACTATTACCGCAAGCGGTAGCGAGAAGTAATAAATCTGTACCAGCGTGTGCCATAAGGGTAATAAAAGTGTGACGAGTATGGTAGGGGGAGAGGTAGCAACTTATCTTACCTTCCTCAACTAATTGAGTAACTATACCGGGGTAGCGGTAGACCTTACCTTTTGTGCCACATCGAGCCTCTTGCCATAAGTCACCCAAAAGGTTTGTATTGTAAGAATTGCCTTGTGTGTTAACAAAAACTAAATCGGTCTGATTAACATCCGCAGGTTTGATGCGTAGCAGTAAATCATTAAGGTTGGGATAGATTTTAAACAACCGTACCTCACCCGTTTTAGTAACCTGAGTGTTCCTAAGCCTTCCGTTATAAGACTTGTTAAACCTGATATAGTTTTTGTCGCGACCGATGAAAACATCTTGCCACCTTAAGGCGAACGCTTCACCGCTGCGACAACCTGTTAAAAACAAAAACTCAATTAGTGAGGCTGCTTGTCGGTGTCTGCGACTTGACGAATTATAGAAAGCATTGACAATTGCGTCACGTTCCTCCTTGGTAAAAGCGCGTCTGTCTTCTTCCTCTGGATCGACACCAATACCATCAACCTGCCACCATTCTTTAATATCCCCAGACGGTGTTATTGTTGACTTGTATTTGTCAGCTTTATTTTCTACATTCTTGCTGATAGTGACAAACGGATTAACCGTAAGCTTAGTTTTGCCTAATGACTGCAAGCGACCGAAGGCTTGAGAAAGTTCAGCCTCGATTCTAGTTCTATTCCTAGCACTTGCAGTCTGTTGAGCAATTCGTTGCTCTAGCCTACTGTCATTGACTGACAGGCTATATATTTCACTCCCGTTATCAATAAATTTGTGCTGAGAATGATCCCAGTGCAGTCCTTTAATGATATTGGTGTAAGTTCCACAAAAAATGGTTTTGAAAGTAGTAGGTTGTAATTGAGGTTGCTTCCAGATTAGGTAGTCCTCCCACATCTCACCTACTGTTATCTCAGGCTCCGGTTCCGGAATTGGTGTTGCCAGCTTTAATTCAGCGGTGTACTTAGTTTTTAGGCCGTACTTGGCAAAAGTTGGATCGAACAGTTGTTGCCAATCTGGATGTTGCAAGTCACCTTCGATCCGCCACGCAATAGCGATCGCCTTTTGGTAGTTATCAGGGGTATCTTTCATTCCCAGCCCCTGATGCTTGCGCTTGCCCCCAAAAATGGGATTGTACTTGGTGCTGAACTGCAACCGGAGTGAACCATTATCAGATTGAATCTTGACTGTTTCAGGGAGTGCTTGTGTTTTGGCGTACATATTCTGTTTTCAACGTTCTGTATGGGTTTCAGGCTTCTATCAAGTTTCTAGCAAACTTTGATAAATCGAGCCGTGTGTGTATCTCGATTGAAGCTAGAAGGTAGTATATCATGGTTAACGTATGAGTGTACTGACTTTGATGCTAATTTTGGCTACGAACCGACGATCAATTGCTGCTGGGGCAAACTGTACGTTACCACTGAGATATTGCACCATTCTCAATTAGCCTTTTATGAACAGGCTGGACGGCCTGTTCCACAAGAAAATTTATCTCTTGTGGAACAGGCCGTCCAGCCTGTTGCTGACAGTGATGCAAACTTTACGGTATCAGGAGTGAAGGGCAATTTAGGCCGATCGACCCGCGCGCCCGATCGAATAGCTTTAATATTAAGAAACAATAGCAGGTGCTTGAGAAAAGAATGAGTCAGGACATGAAGCGGGAATTTGCCAGCCGCGACGAATTAATTGCCTACGTGCGCGAACAGTTCCCCGAAGCCGCCGGGGACAGCAGCCTACCCCCAACCCCAGGCGGGCGGAAAGCAGCCGAGACAGCCCTGCAACAAGTCGATCCCGGCCAGTACGCCTCAACCCGCAATTTCCTCAACGGTGCGGTAACGCGCTTGTCGCCCTATTTGCGCTACGGCGTTTTGAGTCTTGCCGAAGTCCGGGATGCCGTACTGGAGAAGGTGCGGCATCCAGAAGAGGCAGTAAAACTCGTCAACGAGTTGGGTTGGCGGGATTATTGGCAGCGACTGTACGCCGAATTGGGCAACGGGATTTGGCAAGACCGGGAAGCCTACAAAACTGGTTACACTGCTAAAGATTACAGCGAAACTCTGCCGCAGGATGTCGTCGAGGGCACGACTGGTTTGGTTTGCATCGACAGTTTCAGCCGCGAGTTGCGAGAAACTGGTTATTTGCACAATCACCAGCGGATGTGGATGGCAGCTTATCTCGTACACTGGCGCCGCGTGCGTTGGCAAGCCGGAGCTCGCTGGTTTTTGCAACATTTGCTAGATGGAGATCCGGCGAGCAATAATCTTTCTTGGCAGTGGGTAGCAAGCACATTTAGTCACAAACCTTATTTTTTTAATCGGGAAAATTTGGAGCGTTACACTAAGGCGGTTTATTGTCGCGATTGTCCTCTGTATGGGCAATGCGATTTTGAGGGAACTTACGAATATTTGGAAGGGCAGTTGTTTCCTCATGGAGAAAAGGTCGATCGTAGTGGCGGTTCTAAAAGTTGGGATCGGCCTAAAAAAGGTCGCAGAAATTAAAATGTCAGTTGTCAGTAGTCATTAGTCAGTAGTCAGTAGTCATTAGTTATCAACAGTTAACAGTTAACAGTCAACAGTCAACAGTTAACAGTCAACAGTCAACAGTCAACAGTTAACAATTACTAATTTATGAACAATCCGATTATTTGGCTGCACGGTGACTGTTTGAGTCCTGAAGGCCCGGCTTTTCAAGCGCACCCACAGGCACCGGCAATCTGGGTTTGGGATGATGCGCTGATTGATGAATGGCAGTTGAGTCTCAAACGAATGGTGTTTATTTACGAATGTTTGCTGGAGTTGCCGGTAGTTATTCGGCGGGGCGATGTGGCTGCAGAAGTTATCGCTTTTGCGATCGAATCCGGCGCGAATCAAGTGGTAACTACCGAAAGTCCCAGTCCTCGATTTCAGGATATTTGCCGGGAAATTAAGCGATCGCACCCAGTAGAAGTTTTGCCACCGGAAGCCTTTGTCCGCTACGATGGTTACATTGATTTGAAGCGTTTTTCTCGCTATTGGCGCGTCGCTGAAAAATATGTTTTCTAATTGTAATTGGAAATTGGAAATTGGAAATTGGAAATTGAAAAGAGGTGTTCTTTTCTCTTCTTCCCTCTTCCTTCTTCCCTCTTCCTTCAACTCCCCTTCAAACGCTCCAACAGCCATTGAAATCTCGATGCCGCCAAATCTGGATTTTCGACATTTTGCGGGATGCCGTCCTCGCCGTCGGGATCTTCATATATTAAACCATCACTATCATCGCCGAAGCGTTTGACTGTACCCCGCAGTCTCGACGACAGAAATTTGGTAATCGCCCGATAAAACCGCAGGGAAAAAAGCACGTCTTGCTCGAGTTTTTCAGTTAGCAGCCGGCGGGGAATTGACAGGATGAGGCACTCTTCAATTGCCGTGACGCTAGCAGAAGGAAGCCTCCCGTCTACAAAAGAC
Organism: Microcoleus sp. BR0-C5; assembly: GCF_036705045.1. Taxonomy (NCBI): domain Bacteria; kingdom Bacillati; phylum Cyanobacteriota; class Cyanophyceae; order Oscillatoriales; family Microcoleaceae; genus Microcoleus; species Microcoleus sp. BR0-C5. Next base: position 169,405 of record NZ_JAUBTR010000004.1, on the reverse strand, counting down.
ATTTCGCCTAACACTTCCCCGGAAATAATTTTTCCAATTTCTTTGTCGCCCAAAGATGATACAGAAACGCTCAAAGTTCCCTCCAGAACTATGTACAGGGCGTCTAAGGGCTTACCTTCGGTGATCAGGGTTGTGCCGGGGAGGACTTGGGTGCGGGTGCCGTTGGCGAGCATCCAATCGATGTCGCGATCGCTCAATTCGCCTAATATCACTAGAACTTTGCTCATAAAGTCAGGTTGAGATGAGATACTTTGTATTTTTTTAGTTGTTTACTAGCGTGCAGTTGTTAGATGGTCAGACCCTGAGCGAAAGCGAAGGCTAAACTTTACAAATAGAAGACTAAATTTTACACAATTTTCATAATATGCAGTAATTTTGACACGATCGAGCCCCAACTCTTTCTCGGATCGGTGGTATTATTCTACATTACTTGTCAGGGACTGTGCAGCAGCCGATCGCGTTGTATTAACTGCACTTGCTTGGGACGGCGGGGTTGCCCAAACTGTTTTGAAAGCTTGCTGTCTCTTGGTTTCGAGCTGGTGCGCGCTCAAAAACCGGATTTTTTCGGCGTGGCTGCGAGTGCAGCGCCCCCAAGTAAAGTATTGTAGGATGCAAGCGAGGCGAACGATCGACCCCTCAATTAAACAGGATTAAGGATGAAATCATCCCTAGGATTGATTTTTTGCCGATCAATCGGTAAATTTAAATTAGCCTCTAAACCGGCCGTCAGTTCTTAAATCTAATCAGCTTGAGAGTTGACTCTTCAACGGTTGAGTGCCAATCTAGGAACAACACAACTCATATTTGTGTCTTTTTTTAGCAAAGCTCTCGACGGTCGCCCTCAAACACTTACACTTTTAACACAGCCTTCATTGAGGAGTTTCTATGAATAGTCTATTTTCCAAGTCTACTTTTGCGTTAATAAATCTTGCAGCTTTAGCTGTTTGTTGCAGTGCCATGTCAGCGAAAGCTGAAACTGGCAACTTGCCCGATGTCGCTACAACTGCAACAATCGCAGCTCAAAATATTGACCAAATTTCTGAGCCGACGGCAACTTCAGCAGTTAAACCCGACGCAGAAACAACGGCTAGTAATAAAAAAATTGATTCAATCAGTTGGAGCGAACTAACAGAAGCGGGAGAGCCAGCAGCCTCTGAACAGGCCGCCAACTTGCAAGTATCTATGGCTGCACCCGAAAAATCGGAAGCAGCAACATCTGAAATTGCTGAGACAGAAACAGCGCAAAATACCTCCATTGCTGCTGAGACCCAAAAGTCCGAAGAAACCGCTAAAATTGCTGATAATGGTGTGAAAGTGCAGTCAACAGTCGAGACTGTCAAAAAGAGCGATCGACCTACCTCAATTGTTGCCGAGAGTAATAATTCTGAACCGACTGCAACCAAAGAAGAAAAAGAAGTCAAAACAGCACAAGAATTGTTGAGCAATCCTGTCAGCACTTCCGCCTCAGCTTTGACAAACCAACCGAAAGTTGCTGAAAAACCGCCAACTGTCTCGGAACCAACTGAAAAAGTAGCTCAAGGAACTCAAATCCGACCAGGCCGGGCTACCCGTTCTGGGCCCAGCTACATCGGCATTGGCGGCAATCTAGGTTTTGGCGGAGATTCAGCTTTAGGCGACGGTTCATTTGCCATTATTAGCAAAATCGGTTTGACGAACAATTTATCGGTCAGACCGACTGTTTTGTTCCGCGACAACTTAGCTTTTCTAGTTCCTGTTACCTACGATTTTGTATCTCAAGAGACCGTCGAAGTCAGCGAGGATTTTGTGATTACTGCTGCTCCTTATGCAGGTGCTGGCGTGCTAATTTCTACCGGCGATGACGGTACTTTTGGCTTCCTGATTTCGGGGGGTGTAGATGTGCCGCTGTCGAGAAATTTTACAGCCACAGCCGGACTGAATATTGGTTTTGTAGACGGAGCTGAAGTGGGATTGTTGGTCGGTGTCGGCTATACGTTCCCGAATATTGCCCGGTAGTGTTGCTGTTTGAGCAAACGCAGGACAAATAAATAAGCGCGGGGTTGGCTGTAGGAATACAGTCAACCCTTTTTGATGATGGAAAATCTGCCTATGCGATCAATGTAGGGTTCGCCATAAGCACAGAGCGGTAATGTAAGGTTTGAAATCTTCGCAGAAACCGGGTTTCTTTACTCGTCCTGGACGCACAAGCCCGATAGATGAAGGATAATAGGTCGTTTCAGCCATCAATCTAAGTCCAGAAAGCCGGGATATTCGTGACAGCGCGCAAGTCTGATAGTTGTATAATAGACAGACTAGCCAAGCGTAAAAAGTAGAATCCTATGCCGCAGGGAATCTTCAACAAAATCCTCAATCAGCTTGACACTCTGGAACTGCTAGAACTACAGCAACTAGAGCGCGCTATAGGGATATATCTGGCCCAGAAAGAACAAACTGCTCAACGGACAAAATTGCACCAAGCGCTGTTAACTTCTGGTTTAGTAAAAAAAATTAAGCATTCTTCTGGGAGTCAGCAAACAGAACGGCGACTAATTCAGGTACAGGGTAAGCCTGTTTCTGAGACAATTATTGAGGAACGCCGCTAGATGACAATTTATTTTGTAGATAGCAGTGCGCTGGTCAAACGCTACATTAATGAAATAGGTTCGGCATGGGTTTTGAGTTTGTGCGATCCTGCACTTAACAACGATAGATATATTGATTGGTGCTATTACAAGTGTTGAAATTGTTGCTGCAATTACCAGAAGGTCGCGCAGCAGAAGTATCTATCAATGCGACAGATGCTACAGCAGCCTGCAATCAGTTCAGGAGTGACCTACAATCTGAATATCAGGTTGTAGAATTCACCGAAACCATTATTAACTCTGCAATGGCATTAGCTGAAACCTACGGATTGCCAGGGTATGATGCTGTGCAGCTAGCAACAGGCTGTGGCATAAATAACCTTTGCACAGCTAACAGTTTGCCTGCGATGACTTTTGTATCTGCTGACAAGCGAATTTCAAAGGTGGTACCCGCCACGTGATTTATCCGTGGAATCAATCCCAAATCTCAAATCTAAAATCCTCAAGAAAGAGCATTTATCCGTGGGGTCGCCTCTAAAATCTAAAATCTAAAATCTAAAATCGATTGACGGGGAGCTGAATGCAGCAGCAACAAGTGAGGGTTTGATAGTTGAAAATGCCAACAACTACCCGTAAGGTCGCAAGCCCGTACAGTAAAAACCGCACAAATCTCGTTTGTAGCCGAGTATCGGGATGCTCCCGGATCGATCGTACTTTCTCACCAACCACCCGAAAAAACCGTGACCAAAACAGAAATCTTAGCAGCACTCAAAAATCTGACAGCAGAAGAACGCCTAGAAATCATCGAAACAGCTTCGCGGATGATGCGCGAAGAAATACAAGAAAAAGCCCAGCGCAAAGTTGAGAGAAAGCGGAGACTCAGAGCCGCAGCAGAAGCAGCAGTTCCTTTGTATGAACCAGGAGGGCCGCTGCACGATTTGTGGTCGCCCGACAGTGAACCGTATTTCGATTCAGAGGAAGAATACCTGAGCGCAGGGGTATAAACTAATGCGTAAGGGCGAAATTTGGCTTGTCAGACTAGATCCAACGGTGGGAGATGAAATTGGCAAAACTAGACCTGTTGTGGTTGTCAGTGATGATGAAGTGGGAAATTTGCGGCTCAAAGTAATTGTTCCAATTACAGCATGGAACGATCTTTTTTCCCCGCTTGATTGGATGGTGCAGCTCGAACCGACATCAGAAAATGGCTTGGCCAAACTCTCCGCCGCCGACGCTTTTCAAGTCCGTTCCGTTTCTCAACAAAGATTTGTCCGACAACTCGGAACCCTGTCTGAGACAATTATGGAAGAAATTACAGAAGCACTGACAATTGTTCTGGATCTAGATTGAATAACTAGGCAACAGCGTACAAATAGTGTTATTTATAGATAGATTGTATGGCGCGATGGCCTAAATGATTCCTATACAACTTACACTCAAAAATTTTCTCAGCTATCGCGAAGCTGCTTTAGACTTTCGCGGCTTGCACACTGCTTGCATTTGCGGGCCTAACGGTGCTGGCAAATCCTCCCTCTTAGAAGCCATATCCTGGGCACTTTGGGGCTGTTGCCGCAGCGATACGGAAGACGATATCATCCATATCGGCGAAATTGATGTGCGCGTTGATTTCACTTTCTCCACCGGCGGCCAAATCTACCGGGTGATTCGCAACCGCCGGCGCGGACAATCGGGAAGTTTGGAATTTCAAGTAGCAACAAACCCCCCCTTCCCCCCCCTTGGTAAAGGGGGGCCAGAAGAAGTGAATTCTTCCCTTGGTAAAGGGGAGCCAGAAGAAGTGAATTCTTCCCTTGGTAAAGGGGAGCCAGAAGAAGTGAATTCTTCTCCCCCCCTTGGTAAGGGGGGGTCGGGGGGGGTGAATTTTCGCACGCTCACAGACAAAGGTCTGAGAACAACTCAGCAAAAAATCCTCGAACACATCAAACTAGATTACGATACTTTCATCAACTCGGCGTATTTGCGGCAGGGGCGAGCTGATGAATTTATGCTCAAAAAGCCGATCGAACGCAAACAAGTTTTAGCCAACCTGCTCAAACTCGACTCCTACGACACTTTATCCGACCAAGCCAAGGATACGTCCAAACAATTTAAAGCTCAAGTCGAAGTGCTCAAACAGAGTTTGCTAACCGTACAAGAGCAACTGCAACAAAAAGAGACGATCGCCTCCGAACAAACTCAATTGCAGCAAGCAACCGATTTGCTTCAGCAGCAGCAGCAAGCCGACACAACCGAGTTACAGCAACTGCAACTCCAGCACCACAACCGTCAAACTTGGCAAAAACTCCTCGCCGGCCACCAGCAACAACACTACAATATCTCTCAAGAATGCCGCCGCTTGCAGCAAGAACTCGCCGCCGCCAAACAGCAGCAAAATGAGCTGCAAGCCCTCCTGGAGCAAGAAAATGAAATAACAACAGGCATTGCGTATTTCCACAGCTTGCAAGCGACAGAAGAAACTCTGGCTGGCAAATTCAAAGCTAACCAACAAGCCCAAAATCAGCGTCAAAAATTGCAAGAACAGCAGAGGCAAGAACTGAGCTTTTTGCAAAGCAAAATTCAGCAGTTGCAAGCTCAATTAGATGTTTTAGAACAGGATGAAAAAGATGTTCTGGAGATTCTCAAACAGCAGCCGGAGGTTGACAAAGGACTCGCACAGTTGCAAGCAGTTCGATCGCGCCTCAACGAACTAGAGCAACTGCAACTGCAAGTTTCGCCGCTGCTACAACAGCAGCAGCAAAAACAACAAAAGCTCGATCGCGCCCGCGCTGGTTTAACCGCCCGCTTAGACGAAATCAACCGACAGGTGCAAGTTCAGCAGCAGCAGCGACAACCGCAATTACAGCAGGAAATCTCAGCCATCGCCAATCAAATTTTGCAGTTGGAAAACAAGCGAGTTTATCAGCAGAGAGTCCGCGAAAAAGGTCAAGAAAGACACGACTTTCTAGGAAACCTGCAAGCCAAAAGCCGCGACTATCAAACCAGACTCGCCGAGATCGACCAAAAACTGCAACTGCTGCGGAAACATGAAGGAGAAAAAACCGCAGGCGAAGGTAAAGCCTCGAATTTTGCGGAAAACGAGCCATCGAATTCCCCTTTAATGGTGCGGGATACAAATTTTGGCAATTGTCCTTTGTGCGATCGACCTTTGGACGAACACTACTGGAACTTGGTAGTCACAAAACACCACACCCAACAGCAGGAAATCTGGAACCAACTGTGGGTTGTCCGTGAACAGTTGGCCGTCTCCGAGCGCGAAATTCAAGTCCTCAGACATGAATACCGCGAACTAGAAGAGGAATTAGCGCCCTACCAAGAATTGCGGGAACGCCGCAGTCATTTACAAGCACAATTAGATAGCCTGGGCCAAGACGAAAACCGGCTGCAAAGTATGCGTCAAGACGCGGCAGAAATAGAGCGGTTGCTACGCACCGGCGAGTATGCAGCCGATGACTTGGGCCAACTCCAGCAAATTGAACAGCAACTGCAACAGCTCAATTACAGCGATAGCAGCCACTCCCTCGCCCGCAGCGATGAAAAGCGCTTGCGGTGGGCGGAAATTAAGCAAGCTCAAATCAAAGATGCTCAACAGAAACTAAATAAAATTAATGCCCGTCGCCCGGATTTGCAAACTCAATTAGCCACCGTACAGCAACAGTTAGAACAGCAAAAAAATACCTCGGAAATACAGCAGCAAATTCTGTCTTTAGATAGATACATTGCGGAAGTTGGCTATAATTTGGAACAGCACGAACACGTCCGCAGCGAAATGCGCCGATCGCAGTTTTGGATCGCGCGCGCCGAAAAACTGCGATCGGCAACTGTGCAGTACCCGCAAGTGCAGCAGCGGGTTAATGAAATAGCAAATTCTATCGCTGTGCGCGATCGAGATTTGCAAGCTGTCAGCGCTCAAACTTCAGCGATGAACCAGCAGTTGCAAGAACATCCCGATCCCACAGCCCGCATAAGTGCGATCGAACAGCAAATGGGTCGCCGCCGCCAGCAGCTAGACCAACATTTGGGAAGTCTCGGACGCCTCCAGCAGCAGCAGCAAAATCTGGAAACTCTGCAAGTTCAGCTAGTAGCTCAAAAAGAGCAAATGCAAGTTGCCAAACGCCAGCAGCGAGTTTATCAAGAGTTGGGTCAAGCCTTTGGAAAAAACGGCATTCAAGCTTTAATGATTGAAAATGTTTTGCCTCAACTCGAAGCTGAAACCAATCAGATATTGTCGAGATTGAGCGCGAATCAATTGCACGTTCAATTTATTACTCAGCGGGCTGCTGCTTCTAAAAAAGCAACTAAGTTGATTGACACTTTAGACATTTTAATTGCTGATGCTCGCGGGACTCGCGCCTATGAAACTTACTCTGGCGGTGAAGCTTTTCGGATTAATTTTGCGATTCGGCTGGCGCTGGCGAGACTGCTGTCTCAGCGGGCGGGTACGGCTTTGCAAATGTTGATTATTGATGAGGGGTTCGGGACTCAGGATGCTGAAGGGTGCGATCGACTGATTGCTGCAATTAATGCGATCGCCTCCGACTTCGCCTGCATTCTCACCGTTACCCATATGCCCCACCTGAAAGAAGCTTTTCAAGCCAGGATTGAAGTAAGCAAAACTGCTCGGGGTTCTTGCATCAGCTTGTCAATTTAAAAGGGTTGATGACCCGGATGGAAGGAGGAGAAGAAAAAAAGTTGAAAATATCAGGGTAAGCGCATCTTGTCAATAACGAGGGGTTTTAGGACAATAACTCGGCTTTATTGTTGTTTATTGAGAACGGCTTTTCCACCTATAGCGCTTTTGTCTCTACTCAAACGCTATATACGGGAATGTAGAAATTAGATGCGCTTACCCTGTTGAAAATATCAGTATATTCACCTTCTGTTTTCTTTCCGTCTTCGGTATATTCACCTTCTGTTTTCTGGATAAGTGCCTAATGCCTTCGGTGATACTAATTTCCCAAAAGAAGGCAACTGTAGACCCACGATCCAAACCACGATCTAATCAGTCATTGCCAATCCAAAATCTAACATCTAAAATGGTATTACTCGTCTCCCTCGCCGACTTTTTTGGGCTGCTGACTTTGTTAACAAAGCTAAACTAAAAATAAGATTATAGAATAAGAATGGCTTAAGGTGTTTAGAATTTTTATTCTTCTGTCCGCTCCGAAGGAGCGTGAATATTGCTACAGATGACAACAGACTCTTTCAACCTGTCTCTCCTAGAACGGGCGATCGCAGCGTCGAGCAACAGCATCCTCATCGCGGATGCTCGCAAGCCTGACACACCTATAATTTACTGCAATCCTGCTTTTGAGAAACTGACCGGTTACAGTACCCAAGAAGTTATTGGACGCAACTGCCGATTTTTGCAGGGCCCCGATACCGATCAGGCCGAATTAAATAAACTCCGCCGCAGCTTGCAAGCGGGAACGGAAATTCAGGTAGTTCTCAAAAATTATCGTAAAGACAAAAGTCCTTTTTGGAACGAATTAATGGTTTCCCCCATTCTCGACAATGAGGGAAAATTAACTCATTTTATCGGAGTTCAGAACGATATTACCAAAAGAGTAGCAGCCGAAACAGCCAGGGAAGAAAGCGAAGAAAGATTGCGGGCGATCGCCACTGTGACTCCCGTTCCTATGTCAATTACGCGCCTAGAAGACAACCTTATTTTGTATGCAAATCCTGCTCTCGGTGAAAGTTTAGGTTTGAGTTACGAACAAGTTGTCGCACGCAAAAAAATTGAACTTTATGCCAATATCAATGACCGCCTTCACTTGCTAGAATTAGTCAAACAAAACGGCTTTAGTGACAGCGAAAAAATCTGCCTCAAGAAAGCAAATGGCAGTTTTTTTTGGGTAAAAATGTCGATGCGAGCGATTAATTTTAATGGCGAAGCCGCAATTTTATCGGCATTTTACGATATTACCGATCGCGTAGAAGCAGAAACCGCACTACGGCAAAGCGAAGCGAGGTTTCAAAAACTAGCCGCCAACGTTCCGGGAATGATTTATCAATTTCAGTTAGCCGCAGACGGCACTATGTCATTCCCCTACGTCAGTTCCGGCTGCCGCGAACTCTGGGAATTAGAACCTCTTGTACTCCAAAACTCAGCTATTCCCGCGATCGAAATGATTCATCCAGACGATGCGCCAAGCTTCCAGGAATCTGTTGCTATCTCAGCTAAAACTTTAGATCCTTGGCGGTGGGAAGGCAGATTTGTTTTTCCCGGCGATCGGATTAAGTGGATTAGCGGGGCTTCCCGACCAGAACATGGCGAAAAAGGTGACATTATTTGGGACGGCGTGTTGATTGACATTAGCGATCGCAAACTTGCAGAATCAGCACTGATCCAAAGCGAAGCCAGATTCCAAAAAATGGCCGCCAATGTGCCGGGAATGATTTATCAATACTTGCTGCATCCCGACGGTTCAAATGAATTCATTTATGTGAGTTCCTGCTGTTGGGAACTCTACGAATTAGAACCAGAAAAAGTTCAACAAAACTCCGATTTAATTTGGGCAAGGGTGCATCCAGAAGACCAAAAAAATCTGTTAGAATCAATCGCAATTTCCGGCGAAACTCTCAAACCTTGGATATATGAAGGGCGGATCATAACCGGATCGGGAAAAGTGAAATGGATTCGGGGCATTGCCCGCCCCGAAGCGCAGCCTGGGGGCGATATACTGTGGGAAGGGGTGACAATCGACATCAGCGATCGCAAGCTAGCAGAAATCGCCCTCAGCGAGTCAAAAATCGCCCTGCAACAAGCCAATCAAGAACTTGAAAAGCGCGTCCTAGAACGCACGGAAGCCTTGGAAACATCGCAAAAAATGCTGTGGTTGGTAATCAATAACATCCCTCAGTTAATCGCCTGGAAAGATCGAGATTTAGTTTACTTGGGAGGCAACAAAAACTTTGCCAAAGTCGCAGGTTTCAATCACCCCAGTGAAATCGCCGGTCTCACCGACTTCGATATGCCCTGGAAGCCGGAAGAAACAGAATTGTTTCGAGCCGGCGACCGCCGCATCATGGCAACCAACACCCCAGAATATCACATCATAGAATCCAAAATGCAAGCCGACGGCACCCAGTGCTGTCTGGATACAAATAAAATACCTTTACACGACAATTCCGGCAATGTTGTCGGCATTTTGTCTACGTTTGAAGACATCACCGATAGGCTTTCTCTAGCAGCTCAAGTCCGGGCCAGCGAGGAACTATTTCGCACAATTTTTGAAGATGCACCCATCGCTATCTACTTAGCTAATTTAGATGATAACAAGTTAGTGAGAGTCAATAAAACTTACTGCGAAATGCTGGGATATACTGCAGCAGAATTGCTCGGCAAAACATTTATTGAACTTGGGCATCCCGAAGATTCTCCAAAAAATTTCCAAGTTGCTGATTCTCTGAAGCGGGGAGAAATTACTCACTATCAAATCGAACTCCGCCAGATTGCCGCTACAGGTAAAATTGTTTGGGTAAACGTGACAGCTACTTTGATTCGAGACGGCGAAGGAAAACCTATTTACAACTTAGGGATGATTGAAAATATAACGAACCGCAAAATTTCCGCCGCCGCACTCCAAGCTTCCGAATCTCAATTAAGAAAACAAGCCGCCCAATTGCAAGAAGCCTACGAACAGCTACAAAACGCTCAAATCCAATTAGTTCAATCCGAAAAGATGTCGAGTCTCGGTCAGATGGTGGCTGGGATTGCCCACGAAATCAACAATCCGGCAACTTTTATTAACGGCAATATTTCTCATACTTACAACTATTTTCACGATTTAATTGAACTGTTAAGTCTCTACCAGGAATGCTATCCGTCCCCAGTACCTCAGATTGCTGAAAAAGTTAAGGAGTTAGAGTTGGATTTTCTGAAGGAAGACTTGCCAAAAATGCTAAATTCCATGAGAGTAGGAGTCGAAAGAATCAGTAATATTGTGTTGTCGCTGCGGAACTTTTCGCGACTGGATGAATCAGAAATGAAGTTGGTAGACCTTCATGAAGGAATTGACAGTACACTGTTAATTTTGCAGCACAGATTGCATCATGAAAGTATAAAAAGCGGGATTGAAATTATTAAAGAATACGGAAAAATATCGAAAATACACTGTTGTGCGGGGCAGTTAAACCAGGTATTTCTAAATATTATCAGCAATGCGATCGACGCTCTAGAAAACCAACCGGAACCTCGGACGATCGTGATTCGCACCCTCATGAAAAAAGCTGGGTTGAAAAGCCACAGTAAAACCCAGCTCAGTGATTGCGATCGCATTGTAATTTGCATCGCCGACAGTGGGCCGGGAATGAGCGAAGAGGTTCGCAAGCGGCTATTTGACCCGTTCTTCACCACCAAGCCCGTAGGGGCTGGAACCGGCTTAGGATTATCCATCAGCCATCAGATTGTGGTAGAAAAACATAAGGGAAGCCTGCGGTGCATCTCAGCGCCCGGACAGGGAGCGGAATTCTGGATTGAAATCCCCTGCTGAGCGATCGTCCATTAATCTAAAAGTTTAAATATCTAACTTTTAATTCCAAATTGCCGTAGGTACTTGAGTTATCAGGGTTTGGAATTAACCGCACTCAGAGGCCGGAACAAATCGCACTCAGCGGTGTGCTAATCTGCTGCCCTTATTCGCTAGGCAAATATGCTGAAAAAACTACCTTTATCCTGGTCTCGCTACATTCCAGCCGGGTTGACGCTGGCTTTGGGTGTCGGGCTGTCGGCCCTGGCATTCGCCTTGGTTTGGGACTGGGAAGACAAGCGCCGCGATTACGAAATGCACCGCCGCATTGACGATATTTCGATCGGCATCGAACGCCAGCTCAACTCCGACTTAGATACTGTTCTGGCCCTCAGCGACTACATGAAAGCCTTCAGCGCCGTCGAGCGTTCCTCTTTTGCCCGGTTTGTCGCCCGTCCCCTATCCGTCCACCCCAGCCTGCAACTCCTGGCTTGGGCCCCCCGCGTCCCCAATTCCGAGCGGCGCAACTACGAAACCAAAGCTAGAACCGAAACAGATCCCAGCTTCGAGATTACAGAGCGCGGCCCGCGAGGAGAACTCCGCAAGGCCCTCGAGCGTTCCGAATACTTCCCGGCTTTCTACGTCGAACCACCCACCGGAAACGAGACAGTATTAGGCTTTGACCTCGCCTCACACCCTGAAATCCGCGCCGCCCTCGATCAAGGGCGCGATACAGGAGAAATGATTGTCACCAACTACATCGGCTTAACTCAGGGCAATTCCCCGGAACTAGGTCTTTTGGCTATAGTTCCGATTTACGAAAACAGCAGTAAACCGACTACCCTGGAATCCCGTCGCCAACTGCTACAAGGATTTGTTCTGGGCGTATTTCGAGGCAAAGATATTTTCCAAACCTCTTTAAAAGGACGCAATACCGACTACCTCAATATTTATCTCGTTAGCGAGGCTCCAGACAAGCAACAAGCACCCTCGCTATTACCCCAAACGGCCAACCCGGTTCTCAAAAATCTCCCTGCTGAGAGGCAAATTCAGCAATTTGCGGTGCAGTTCCAATCCGCGAGCCAACAAGTGCTTCCAGCATCAGCCGCTGCTGACCGATCCCTCATGCAAAACTGCCCAATTCTTGACAATCCAGGCCCTAACTATACAGCTTGCAAAAGGCGGCTGAAAATTAGCGGCCGCCAGTGGTCTATGTACGTGTCAGCAACGCCGGAAATTCGCAGGCTTCGCAAGCACTGGCGCTCTTGGGGAACTCTGACGATGGGGATGCTGTGGACTCTGATTCCGGTGACATATATGCTGACATCTTTGAGCCGCACCGCCCAAATCGAAAAGCTAGCCGGAGAAAGAATTCGCCAAGCCGAACAGTTGCAGGCTGCTTACCTACAGTTGGAACTCGAACAAGCTAAATCCGAGCAACTGCTGCTAAACGTTTTGCCCGCAGCGATCGCCCTGCGTTTGAAGGACAATGAACACAATATCGCCGAAAGTTTTGCGGAAGTGACTGTGATGTTTGCCGACATTGTGGGGTTTACAGAGCTTTCGTCGAGAATTTCAGCGACGGCGGTGGTGGAAGTGCTCAACGATATTTTTTCGGCTTTTGACCACTTGGCCGATCGCCACGGTTTGGAGAAAATTAAGACTATTGGTGACGCTTACATGGTTGTCGGCGGTTTGCCTACGCCCCGAGACGATCACGCCGAGGCGGTGGCGAACATGGCGATCGATATGCTGCACGAAATTAGGCTGCTGAGTTTAGAACATTCGGAACCTTTCAGCATTCGGATCGGGATTAGCAGTGGCCCTGTCGTTGCCGGCGTTATCGGCTTAAAAAAGTTTATTTACGACCTCTGGGGCGACACAGTAAATATTGCTTCGCGCATGGAATCCCACGGGATTACCGGCTGCATTCAAGTCACCGCCGAAACCTATGAGATATTAAAAGATAAATATACTTTTCAGAAGCGTGGCGCCATTCAAATCAAGGGCAAGGGATACATGGTTACTTATTTGCTGACTGGGAAAAAAGATTATTAATCCAGCCCAAAAACGGATACAAGCCTCCGATTCCCCGATCGACTAAGACTTTCGATCGCCAAGCTAAGATATGATAAGCTCAAGGTATTCTATCACCCCTGCACCAAAAAAAGGAAAAACCATGACGACGCTGCTAATTCAAACCGAAAGCGTCCCACTGACGGTCAATTTCCCTGCGATCCAATCGATGACTGTTGAACAGTTCTATGAATTCTGTATAGTTAATCGCGATTTGAGAATTGAGCGTACTGCCAGTGGGGAAGTCATTATCATGTCACCAGCTTTTTCAGATACAGGGAATCGAAACGGTAAGATTTTTCAGCAACTTGCAAACTGGGCAGAAGAAGATGGCACAGGTGAAACGTTTGACTCCAGTGCAGGCTTTACCTTGCCGAATGGAGCAACCCGCTCTCCCGATGCCTCCTGGATTAAACTAGAGCGCTGGAATGCCTTAACTGAAGAACAAAAAGCCTCATTCGCACCGATTTTTCCAGACTTTGTGATTGAATTGCGGTCTGCTAGTGACACTCTCAAGGGATTGCAAAACAAGATGCAAGAATATATTGAGAACGGTGTATCGCTCGGCTTTTTGCTCGATCGCAAAAACAGAAAAGTCTACATCTACCGTCCCGATCGCGAACCGGAAATCTTAGATAATCCTGAAACAGTCAGCGCAGATCCAGAGTTACCGGCATTTGTCTTGCGGATGGCAAAAATCTGGTGATTTAGATCGTTACACCATACTCAAAGACATCAATTCATCTGTCATTTCAAAATTAGCTGTCACGCTTTGTACGCCGTCCAAATCTTCCAGTGCATCCATTAACTTAAGGAGCGATCTAGCTTTTTCAGGAGTGTCTATTTCTACTGTATTGCTGGGAATCCAGCGATTTTCCGAGTGCAAAAATGCAAAATAATTTTGTTTCAAATGACACTACCCGCTCTTTCATAGACTGGCATTCTTGGTTCATAGATACCTTATTTTTTAGCTCGAATCACTAAATCAATTAACTGTTCTCTTCCCCAGAGTTGTACCCCATTCGCTTGAGCCAGTTTATGAGCATTGGATGTAAACATACTGTTTGTAATAACGATCGCATCTTGCGCCCCGTAATACTTAACCGCACTAACCACTTCTTGCACGGCGGAATTTCCCACTTTTCCTTGATAGCGTTTTGCCTGGACAACGGTTTTATTGCGGGCTTTAGAGAGAATCAAGTCCGCACCAAAATCCCCCGTTTTGGGTGTCATTTCGACCCCATAACCAAGATTGCGGAAACAGCAGGCTAAAAATTCCTCAAACTCTTCTCCCGTCATGCGATCGACCTGATCGATTAAATATCCAATCTCTGGGACTTCTAACCGCGTAGAACCTGCTAAAATCTGCTTAAAGTTTTTCAGCAGAATTGCACTCAACTTAGTAGAAGGAGAATGAGTAGATCGAGAGGGAGTTTGTGATTCAGTATCGATTAAATCAGCAATCTTTGGCACGTCTAATAGTGTAGCAACTTTTAATATTTTTTTGAAGTTTTGCAGCATACTTGAACTCAATTTATTAGTATAAGAATACGAAGATAAAGAGGGAGTTTGTGATTCAGCTTGGACTTCAGTTTGTGCTTCAGTGGGTTGCGATACCGCATCCTCGATTAAAGTTGGCTGGGGTTGTTTTTTCGCTTGCTTTCTTTTGCTCAAAACAGCCCGTTGAATTGTCAGCAAAATTTTTCCTTCTTGTTGATTAATTTCACCGTCAGCCTCGATAATCTCAGTGCATCGCTTTAAAAGTGGTTCGGCAAAGTCGAGTTCGAGTTGTTCGAGTAAAATATCCAACTTGGGAAGCAATTTAGACTTATTTGTCACAGCTTCAATCTCAGCTAAAGTCCTGGGATTTAAATTCGCAGCTTGTAATTCCGGTAATAACTCATCCCATCGGGTGAATTTTTGGCTGGCATAGACGACATACACCAAAATCCAATCCATCACCGTTTCTTGTGCGATCGCTTTTTCTAAATATTGCTCACTTTCCGCTTGCAATACCTCTCGTAAATCTTCGAGCTTAGTTTCGATTTCCGAGGAGTCGAGATGCGCTTCATAAAACCGACAAGCACCGTATCCCAGCGCGTAAATCATTGCTGCACTGGCGCTAGCATTAATCACGGCACCCGCCAAGGGAATATTGCTGACAAGGGTAACTCCAGCTTCGATCGCTAAATTGCTACCCAAGGATAAACCGAAAATAGCGACAACTTCTGCTTTGCGATCGCTCGATCGCAAATCCATGCCATAGGCGGCAGCAATTTGATAAACCAACTCGGCAGATAACGCCGTCATTGCCGCTAAATCCATGCCAGACAACGCCAAAGCCACGCCGGGAACTAAACTGCTCACCAAGCCACTTCCTGCCGCTAGCAAGGCTTTTTCCACCATCAAGTGATGTGCGATTTCTTCGGGTTTCTCGTGAGGATATTGGCGCTGTAACTCTCGAACTTGCGCCTCGGCATTTACGACATCAACTTTATCGATCGCACTGACTAACCAATCAATTTTGAAATTTTCAGTGAGTTTTTTCAGGATAGGACTCTGGGAAATCAAACCAAGGGCTGAACCAAAAAAATTGGGAAATTGGAGTGCTGCACTTCCGGCATTCCCTACCGCATTGCCTACCGCACTCGCGGTATTAACAACCATCTCACCTCCAGCACTGCTTGCTGCATTCCCCACCGCACTCGCGGTATTAACGATCGCACTTCCGGCATTGCCTACCGCATTGCCTACCGCACTCGCGGTATTAACAAAAATTGCACTTCCGGCACTGCCTGCTGCATTCCCTACCGCACTCGCCGTATCAACAATCGCACTTCCAGCACTAACGGCTGCATTCCCCACCGCACTCGCCGTATCAACAATCGCACTTCCAGCAGTGCCGGCGGCATTCCCCACCGCACTCGCCGTATCAACAATCGCACTTCCAGCACTCGCCGCTGCATTCCCCACCGCACTCGCCGTTGCAGAGACGGCTCCGAAAACGGAACCGAACCAATTGGATGTATCCTCTGGTTTAGCCTGCACCTCCGATTTGGATTGATCCTTGGTTTCTGATACTTCGGTTGCTGAGAGAACTTCTTGTGAGTGGGTGCTGTCTATTTTGCTTTCGTTGTTATCTAGCATGGCTTTACTGTGGGTTGAGATTTTCAATGCAGCTTTTTGAGCAATGCGTTGGATTGACACTCCCCACTCGCGTACAGATAGGGATTCGTTTCCTGGTAATAGTGTAGCGCGATCGTCCCGCTGGCAATTTTTCGTCTTTTGCAGCAGTGACAGCAGGACGATCCCGATCCCTCATCTTTAAACCATTAAACCATGACCGAAGACATCAATTCATCTGTCATTTCAAAATTCGCCGTCACACTTTGCACGTCGTCCAAATCTTCCAGTGCATCCATTAACTTCAAGAGCGATCTAGCTTTTTCAGGAGTGTCTATTTCCACTGTATTGCTCGGAATCCAGCGATTTTCCGACTGCAAAACAGCAATTTTTTTTTGTTTCAAAACATCAGCCAACTGTTCCAAATTAGCCACACTTGTAAATACTTCTGCACCCTCAGTATCCTCATCAAGTAATATCAAATCATAAGATTCCGCAGCCGCCTCTAGCGACGCTTCAAACAATTGTTCCTCATCAATCGGGCCGCGTACCGTACAAACTCCTTTGTGGTCAAACATCCAGCCGACACAACCAGTTTCGCCCAAATTGCCGCCATTTTTAGTAAAAGCTTCTCGCAAGTCAGCCGCCGTGCGGTTGCGGTTGTCTGTCAGCGCTTCAATCAGAATAGCAACCCCGCCAACGCCGTAACCTTCGTAGCGAATAGCTTCTAATTCCGAACTTCCCCCCGCCAAGCCGGCACCTTTGGCGATCGCCCTTTCTATGTTTTCATTAGGAATACTCGCCGCCTTGGCTTTTTCTATAGCCGTCCGCAGTTGAAAATTGCCAGCGGGATCGGGTACTCCGCTGCGGGCCGCGACAATAATTTCGCGAGATATTCTAGCAAAAACCTTGCCTTTAACGGCATCAACTCTAGCTTTTTGGCGTTTAATATTCGCCCACTTACTGTGTCCAGCCATACCGATTTAAGATTTTCAATTTAAAATGTGCGATCGAGATTAAACAATAACACTCCGATTCTCACTGATCGGATTAACGTAGGGTGCGCCCGGTCGCGCACCTTACACACATAGCATAAAATGCGATTTTTCGCACGAATCTCAAGTTTAATTAAACCGGATAACGGCTTCAGAGTCAGTCAGGTGAGAAGTATCGCCATTAAGTGCGATCGACCATCCTGCATCTTGTCGCACCACTTTCACCAAACAGCATAGAGAAGCATTAATTTCCGTTTCCGCACCGCCCGCCAGCCCGATCGCAGTTCCTAAAACCGACGCACCGTGACCTACTAATAACATATCTTCGGGAAACTCTGCCGCGAGGCGTTTAGCACTTTCCCCCGCCCTTTTGAAACAAGCTTCCCCAGTTTCGGGATAATTAGGAATACCGCCTTTGTAGGAAGCATCAATCCGGGGAAAACGCCTGCACAAATCCTCTACAGATTCAGTTTCTGGCATTTCTGTCATCCATTCCGGATTCAGCCATTCGCACAGTCCCCACTCTAGTTTAATTGACAAATCGAGAGCTTCGGCCGCGTGATTTGCTGTTTGGACAGTTCGCAGAAAAGGGGAAGCAAAAATATGAGAAATTCCTTCACCTTTGAGGCGATTTGCGAGTTGTTTAGCTTGAACCTGACCGTCTTCGGAAAGGTGGGGATCGTAGCGGTGTTCTGCGGTGAGAAACCAGTCGGGGGTAACAAAGTCGATGCGGTTTCCGTGTCGTGCGATCCAGACTGTTTGTGGCATGAGTTGGTTTGAGTTTTGCTTCTAGGTGTAATATTATATCAAAGATGCTGATTTGGGATCTTTATGAAATTCGAGTGGGATGAAAACAAGGCTGCGGTAAATTTGTCCAAGCATGGCATCTCATTTGAGGAAGCCAAAACGGTTTTTGACGATCGCCTCTACGTCGATTTCTACGATCCGGATCACTCTGATGAAGAAGAGCGCTATATTATTGTTGGAGAGTCCCAGCAAGGTAATTTATTGATAGTGTCGTATACAGAAAGAGCAGATTTTATTCGTTTGATTAGCGCCAGAAAAGTAACACGAGTGGAGCGAGAAGTTTATGAAGAAGGATGAAACAGGGATGGACGACGATCTTCGGTCGGAATATGATTTGAGGAAGTTGCGTGTAAGAAGGGTAGGCTCTGGACGAAAGACCTTTGGTGGTGTAAATATTCGTTTAGAACCGGATGTTGCAGAGATGTTTCCCGATTCTGAAGCAGTGAATGAAGCTCTGCGTTTTTTGATTAGAATTACTAAAGAAAACGTGGTATCTGAGAAATAAGCTGGCGAAATAAGCCCCAGGATCGATCCGTGAGGTCGCTTTAAAGTCTTTAATTAATTTTATCGCAACTGTGCCTTATAGTATGTGCAACTATTTGACACTGCGTTAAAATTACATCAGTCACTCTGTATTGTCCAATGGCTCAATCTATAAAGCAACTCCACCCCCAAATTCAAGCCATGCCCAGCGATTCGGTTAAGGCGATCGTGCTTTCATGGCTGAATCAGTCCAACGGTAATCTCAGCGACTTTGAACGCCTAATCGCAGAAATTGCCGAGGAAACGGAGGGATATCAGTGGGGCGAAATTGACACAGCAAACGAGTTTCAACCCCTCAGCGAAGAACAAATGATCGCCAATAGTCTGGCAGCCTTGCAAGATTACCAGACAAACAAGACGGGTATTGGACACGATCGGGTTAAGCAATGGGCAGATAGTCTAGGTTATGCTGAGTTTTTTTTGCTAACTCGCAGCATCTTATTCCCACCTTTTTGAAACTCATAAGGAGCCTCTTGAATTTCTACACTAAAACTTCTTTTTTTCAAGTCTGTGAGAATCGGATTTAAGTGATCGGATTCCTCCCCGCTAAAACTCTGCAATAGAGGGAATACCCGGACTTCCTTCGCAACCCGACACATTTCTGTAATTGCTGACCGATGAAATTCTTCGGAAAGTAGGTGAGAATAAGCAAATAAGAAATGGCTGCACAAAGCTAAATCGAATTGACCGTTCTCGAAAGGCAAAACTGGCAACTCAGCATTAATGTAGCGGCCTTGCTGCAAGCCAGATGGAAAATCTTCTAAAAATTCCTGCATCGCTTTCATTCGCACTTCGCCTAGCTGGTACGGGGATTCAAAATTATTCCACAGGTAGCCGTCTACATTGGCTTTAACACCGTCAATCACAGTTTGATATGTTTCTTGGATGCGATCGCCAATTTCCACCGCAGTAAACTGATAAACTGGATCGCAAGAAATTACCTTGTTACCTTGGCGAGTCATTTCCGCATTGAAACTCGCAGGGCCGCCCGCACAATCAAGAATTGCTAGCTTGAGGTCACTTGAGGTCAAGCTAAACATTCCTATGTATTCATCCAAGCAGCGCCCCCAGGGAATTACTTTATCCAATTTTAGTGACACTTGTCTTTGTCCTGCAGATAGAATTATCTAATATTTTACCTCAAATCAGGGCGGTTTTTTCCTATCTCCTTTCTTCGGCGGGTTGATTTGTATGCGGACTTATGTATGAATAATTTTGCTCAAACGAGATATTAATCCTGACAACAGTTGGCGGGCTTTACACTTTCTTTACAAACAAGGCACAAAATAGTTAAGTACGATCGCACAATTTTTATGCTTGCACCTGTGGATTTTGGAGCGAAGCGAGGCTACACTGGACAGCAGGGAAAATAAACTAAAATCCACTAGCTAAATTGCTCTTGTTCAATGGCAGGCTGCCACCAGGAAAGAAAGATGAAACATACCATTCAAACCGCTACAAGTCTGAGTTTGTCAGCACTCCTGGTGCTATTGAGTTCGCTGCCCAGTATAGCTCAGTTGCCTGCCGTCAGAACTCCTGCAGGCACTCCTAACCCAAACAGGCCGAGAGTACCGCCGCCACCACCTCCGGGTTCGAGTTTGCCGGGGAGCGGAAATTCTGGTTCGCTGACACAAGAAGCAGCTTATACTTTAGGATCGGGCGATCGCATTGCTTTAGAGATATTCGGCGTCCCTGAATTCAGCAGAGAATATCAAGTGTTAGTTGACGGGACGCTCAATTTGCCAATCATTCGCAGCGTCTCAATTCAAGGGTTGACGCTGCAACAAGCTGCTAACGTAATTACCCAGCGATACGAACCCTTCATCAATGTTCCCGTTGTTACCGTAACTCTGATCGTCGCTCGCCCCCTAAATATAGGTCTTGCAGGTGAAGTTACTCGCCCGGGTTCCTACAAGATTAATCCCACTAGAGAAGGAGGAGGAGTAAAATTCCCGACTTTGATGGAAATGCTGCAACTTGCACAAGGGGTGACATCAGCAGGAGATATGCGAAATGTCCAAATTCGTCGTCCCCGCAGAGGCGGGCAGGAGCAAGTTACTAATGTTGATTTGCAGGATTTTTTAGACACAGGAAATTTGCGTCAAGACGTTACCATTCGAGATGGAGATACAATTTTTGTACCGACAGCAAGGGCCCTTAATACTCAAGAAGTTCGTCAAAGAGCCAGTGCTAATTTTTCCGCTGATATTACTAAACCAATTGGCGTGGTAATTGTCGGGGAAGTAAACCGGCCGGGGCCTTATACTGTATTTGCTTCGGATGTGCGATCAAGCAACCAACAAACAGACTTGGCTTTTGTATCTATCGACCAACAGCAAGGAGCAGTTGTGGGCTTACCAACGATAACTAGAGCATTGAAAATTGCTGGTGGTATCACTACAGAAGCTGACATTCGCCGAGTGCAAATCCGCCGCCGAGTCAGAGGTGGCAATGAACAAACTATCATGGTAAATCTGTGGGATTTGCTACAAAAAGGCGACGCAACTCAAGATATTTTGCTGCAAGAAGGAGATAGCGTAATTATCCCGACAGCAGCTACTGTAGACTTGGCTGAAGTTTCTCAAGTCGCAAATAGCAGTTTTTCTCCGAACGCGATCAGCATCAATATTGTAGGAGAAGTAATTAGGCCTGGGGCTTTGCAGGTGCGGCCTAGTACATCCCTGCACCAAGCTTTGCTGACCGCAGGCAGTTTCAATCAATTGCGGGCTAAAAAAGACAAGGTAGAACTATTGCGATTGAACCCCAACGGTACTGTTTCTCGTCGCACGATCGAGGTGGATTTTGCTCAAGGCTTGAATCCTAATAATAACCCCACTCTCCGCAACAACGATGTGATTCTGGTAGCGCGATCGGGCTATGCTAGGGTAGGAGACAATATCAACAGTTTCTTGCAGCCAATAACAGGAGTAGCAACTGGGGTTAACACTGTTGGTGGCATTTTTACGGGGTTTCAAGCAACTATCAACGCTTTTGAAAACTTATTTTTGGGAGGGGATTTCCAGCGGCGAAATCAGCTCAGACAGCTTCGCGAACAACGTCAAGACAGACAAGAGCAACGTCAAGACAGACTGCTAGACAGAGAGCTACAACGTGAAGACAGACAGCGGCAAGCTGAAGACAGATTGCTGCAACTTGAAGACAGACGCTTGCAACTCGAAGACAGACAGCGGCAAATAGATCTTGAGAATCAGCAGCTTCTGATTCAGCAGCAGCAACTTCAGCAGCAAAATCAGCAGCAGCAAATGCAGCCACAGCAAATTCAGCCAACTACTCCTTGATCAGACTCGGGCGTTGAAAGTTAGCCACCCTCTTTATGAATCGGCGGTTGAAACCGCTGCATAGAGTCAAACTGTCGTCCGAGCAAAGGCAGGGCTGTTTCATTATCCGTAGGGGCCGTGCCAAGAGTGCCGGCCCTCTTGGTCGGATCTGCCGATCGAATCGTCTAGGTCGGGGGTAGGCATTCTTGGCACTACAAGAGTCAAAATTCATGTTTTTGGTGAGAATGAAACAGCCCTGCGAGCAAAGGGGGTATTAAAGCCGGATTTGCTATTACATGGCACATCCCAAATCTGCGGCAAACATCCTGGCGTTGCTGATTTACGGTATGAAACGTTAAATATGCCCGTCAGAGAAACCAGTATCCACAAAGGTGGTGGATTTTAAAGTTATTTTTTTTCATACCCTGATTAAGTAACGCCACCTTGAGATTGCTTCACTGAGTTCGCTGGGCGACAGAAATACGTTATTTTTGCGTAAGTCCTGTAATCCTAACAATTCGAGCCTTGAAAGGTATAAGTTGCTACATCAAAGGTAAAGGTTCGATTGACATTGTTCCCCTTTCTCCATGTCCCAAACTACATCAATCATGAGAAATTTTTTGTATTCGGGAAAATTAATCAACCTTTCCCCCTCAACAATTCCGGCTGCAAAACCTGATTTAATTTGCCACTGCGAAATCCCTCCAAATCCAAAGTCGCGTACACAAAACCAAACTCCTGAAACACCGCCACCAATGCAGGCAAATCGGTATTTAGCACAAACTCCTTAATCTCCTCTGCAGGTAACTCAATGCGTGCCGTATCTCCATCCGATCGCACTCGCAGATTTTTCAGTCCCAACTGCCGCAAATACCGTTCAGCGCGCCCCACTCTTTGCAACTTTCCAACGGTGATTTCTTCGCCGTAAGGAAAGCGCGAACTCAAACAAGGTTGAGCCGGTTTGTCCCACCAAGGCAAACCCAATTCTTTTGCCAATTGCCGCACTTCCAATTTAGTCATACCTACTTCTGCTAAGGGCGATCGCGCGCCCCGTTCCTTCGCAGCCTGAATTCCGGGACGGTAATCCTTTAAATCGTCAGCATTAACCCCATCCACCACATAAGGATAACCCTTTGCTAGTGCTAGGGGTTTCAAAGTATCGTGCAGTTCGCTTTTGCAGAAATAGCAGCGGTTAACTGGGTTAGAAGTGTAATTGGGATTTGCCATTTCCTGAGTTTCTACTTCCTGGTGGGCAATGCCAATTTCTGCTGCTTGAATCCGCGCATCTTCTAAATCTTCTGGCAATAAAGACGGGGAAACTGCCGTCACTGCCAAAGCGCGATCGCCCAATACATCAAAAGCGATTTTTGCCACCAAAGTGCTGTCTATTCCGCCGGAGTAGGCAATCAAAGCCCGTTCCATTTGTGCGAAAATATTTTTTAATTCTGCCAGTTTTTCTATTAACATAATTTCACCTTTTTTTAGCAACATATAAGTAAGAAAGCCAACTCAAGAAAGAAGGATGAAGACAGCATATCTCGATCGGGTTCTCTTTTTCCCTCGAACCTCTTCTTTCTTCCGACTTCCATCGGACTTCTAATGCTATTCGGGATCGATACCGAGGGCTGCCAATCGAGCCAAAAGCTCTTGATTTCGCTGTCTTTCCTGTTCCAGCAGCGTCTCGGCTAACTCTTTGTGTTGCTGTTGGCGATCGGCTCGCTGGCGTTCATTTTCTGCCCTTTCTTCCGGCCACAAAAGCAGTTCTCCGCCCTCCGTCCACCAGCGCAGCCAATATCCCGTTCTACCTTCGCGAGTTCCCTGCCACACTCCCAAAAATAGATTTAATCCAGGTATTAAATAACGGCCGTTTTCATCAGGATTTTGATTGTCATAACGATCGGATTCAAGCGCATAAACTTCTATTCTGCCTGTATGGGGCCGAAAAATGACATAGCGAGGAACTTTGATTACTTGTTCGTAAAAAAACCACTTGCCGATTTCTTCTGTGTGTTCGACAGAGTATTCGTCGCCGTAAGTAGCTGATAGAAATTCCATCACTACAAAAGGGACAGTTCCTTCGGTATGAGGCGTGTAACTGCGGCGGGG
Organism: Microcoleus sp. BR0-C5; assembly: GCF_036705045.1. NCBI lineage: Bacteria > Bacillati > Cyanobacteriota > Cyanophyceae > Oscillatoriales > Microcoleaceae > Microcoleus > Microcoleus sp. BR0-C5. The sequence continues at coordinate 145,427 of NZ_JAUBTR010000004.1, read as the reverse complement.
ATAGTTGTGAACCCAAGGTTGAACTGGCTGCACGTACATCCAGTCTGGGGCTTTGCAAATAGTGCGATCGTCCACAGCAGCACACAAAGCAAAATTAGAAACTATTAGTGCGTCTTGGATTAGTTCCGGGGAATCCACTACAGACGGGCGCAAACCGTTAGCTAGCAAGGGATGGTTTATATCGTCTACAGGGTCGTCTGGTAGGATAAAATCATCGGGAAGCAGGGGCCAGGTAATTTTTAGCTGCGATATCGGTTTGTGAATTACAGTAGTCATAAGTCACCTCATTTTACCAATAAAAATTTTATTTTTAGTCGAGATAGGCGATCGATAACCTTCTCTATATCTTAGCGCGCTAAGTCGATCATAAAATTGTTTGTAGTGAGGATTTTAGTCTTCACTACAAACAATTACCCTGAAGGTGCGGAATGCGCGTTTTAAAATTCCCGGCGGGAAAATATGGCGATCGCAACTGACAGCAGCAGCACCACATACAGCAAACCGTAGCCAGCATCTGTAATCAAACCTGCCAAGTAAGGAACTTGTCCGTAAACAGCATCATTTCTCAAATTGAATCTGGCTAAATCCGGCAAAACCAGATAAAGTCCCATCATCAATTGTTCAAGGCCAGGATTTTTAGTTAACTTGCCCAAAGCCACTAAATCCCGCGTCGAATGTCCCATCAAATAAACGCCCAATGTCAGTAAAGTTGCCAACAGCGAACTGCTAAAAACCCCAAATAAAATCCCGACACCAGCCATCAGACACAGCTCAAACCAGACAAACAACGAAGCGATTAAAATGCTTTCCAAAGGGAAAGGAATCCGGCTCAAACTCAGAATAGCCAGATAGATAACAGTCATTGCTGCTACAAGCACCGCCAGCACCGCCGACAGCCCTAAGTGCTTGCCCACAATTAACTCAGCCCGACTTATCGGCTTGGCCACTAACAGATAAACAGTCCGCTTTTCAATTTCTTTGTTGACCAGTCCGGTAGCGACAAAGACTGTGGCAATTAGACCGAGAATGCTCATAGCAGCCAAACCGACATCTAAGATAATTTTATTTTCGGTTGTCGCTGCCAATTCCGGTATCAACCGTACCGAGGCGCCCATCAACAGAGCAAAAATAATAATTAAGTAAAGGATGCGATCGCGAATTACTTCCCAAAATACATTGGTCGCGACTGTCAAGATTCTTCTCAAATTCATCTAGTTATTAACCCGCTGGAAACTTTCGCCATACTTTAGTGTAAGGAAGAGGGAAGAAGGAAGAAGGAAGAAGGAAGAGGGAAGAAGAAAGAGGGAAGAAGAAAGAGGATTTTTTCCATCTCAGACTCTCAGACTCTCCCACTCTCAGACTCTCCCACTCTCCCGCTATACCGATCGCAATTAGTTAACAGAGACAGAATCAAACTTGACTGTCCCCCGCCGTTCCATCTTTTTTCTGTCCGGGTTGAGAGCGTTTTATCGCATCGCAGGTTACAGTCGCCCTATTGGCTATCTGGAACACCTCGCAAGATTTGGTAAACGAATATATTTCCGGTCTAAAAACCACTCCCAGCCAAGTTGCCTCCATCTCTAACTGATAGCGAGACTCTCCTTGGACGATCGAAGTTTTGACATCCCACCTCCCATCTTCTGGGACTACCCCAGTTGTTTTTAAGGCTTGATTCCGCAGAAAAAATCGCTCGTTGTCAATATCTATTAACATTTGCTCTACTTGCGCCCACGGTTTTGTGCGGGCTTCATTTTGCAGGTATCCCTCCATTGCATTGAGGATGACAACTCCTCGGGAGCGATTAATAGTTGGCCGTTGAAATGTCACCACATAATCGCTTTGCCTTAAATCCTGAGATAAAACGCTGGGATACTGTTGTATCCAACCTTGAATTAAAAAGTGAAAAGCAAACCAACAGGAAAACAGCAGGTGAACTAGAGTAATCATCAAAAACTGAGGGCGCACCAACGACCTGATACCTTCCCGTTTTGACTCACTATTCCAAATCTCTATTGTCGCCAGAATTACTACTGCTATAAGTGGGCCAGCTATCCATGCTATTTCCTTCCTATCCGACGGCAATCTTATCAGTAACCACAAGCCAATTAAGATGCTTGTCACCCACGGACTCAGACTTACTCCTTTAATCACAAAAGGTTGCTGGCTGGTCAGCAAACCCATTGAAAGTGTAAATAATAACCAGCTCATATCAAAAAGCAGAGTTCTCGTCCGCCAGTCAGTTACGGCTGCCACTGTCAGCAAAGCTAAAAAGATGCTGAGTAGTAAAGGAGTCTTCCAGTGAACAACTTTAGGCGGAATCATCGCCTTTTGGATTTTTTTATTGGTTTCCCAAAGGTTGTTTGTCAGCTTAGTGAGTTGCTGAGTGGCATCAAAGAATTGCTTCATCATAAATTTCAATAGACGCTTTGCAAAAACAACACGGTTAAAATAACGAGATTGCTAACTGTGTGGGCGATTAAAATTCCCCCAAACTGGGTAGTTACTTGAAAAGTTTTTTTGGGAGGACGGCGGGTGAGGGTGGGCGGCCCTAAAAACTGAGGTTTAGAAGCTTTTTTATTGCCGGAAACCATGTTGTCTATGAATTCTAATCCCTGCCATTTAGCTAGAAAAGTTACTGCTAATACGGAGAGTGCTATCATAGTTATTGGAGCGTAAACATTATCCCCACGTCCTAATAAAATATAACCGATAAGCTGTTCCCGCAATTCTTTGCTAAGAACGCTTTCAATGCCGAAGAAAACTAACCAGCCTACGCAAGTGCAAGAGAGATTGAGGATGGCTGTATATTCAATGCTGGTTTTGGGGCCGATTTTAAGTAGTTTTTGCAAAAACCACGATTCGATCGCGATCGCCAAAAACATAATTAAAATTTGCACCAAAACAGTCCGAAATGGGAAAACACTCGCAATCATAAGCCTTTAGGTATATCAGTCCGTGTTAAATTTTAATTGTACAGCACAAACGGAATAATCTTAACCGAAGGTGTGAGCATCTGATTGCGTTAGATCGCTGCTTAAAAGATTGGGGGTTAGGACTTATCGTATAATCTGTTGAGATCCGCCAACAGAATGGAAAAATTAAACATTCAAGGCGCGCGATCGAATACCCACCCCGATACAGACTCAAACAACTGCTGATTATGGTAAGGAATGGCATTGGTATTCGGACAGCCTCATCCCGGTCGGAACGCGCCGCGGGTCAGATTCACGTCTACGACGGCGCTGGTAAAGGCAAGTCTCAGGCAGCTTTGGGAGTAGTGTTGCGCTCGATCGGGCTGGGTATCAATTCAGACTCGCCCACGCGAGTCTTGTTGCTGCGCTTTCTCAAAGGCCCCGGCCGCTCCTACGACGAAGACGGGGCAATAGAAGCCTTGCAACGGGCATTTCCGCACTTGATCGACCAAGTGCGTACCGGCAGAGCCGAATATTTTGGGGCCGAAGCAATCACCCGCTTCGATCGCGCCGAAGCTCAGCGAGGCTGGGATATCGCCAAAGGAGCGATCGCCAGCGAGCTCTATTCCGTCGTGGTACTAGACGAACTAAACCCCGTATTGGACTTGGGTTTGCTGCCAGTTGACGAAGTAGTCCAAACCCTCAAAAACAAACCAGAATATTTAGAAGTCATCGCCACAGGCCGAGCGGCCCCGGAAGCTTTGCTGGAGATTGCCGACTTACACTCAGAAATGAAGCCCCACTATCACCCCGCAGCGGCAGAGCATCATATTTCCGGTATCGAAATATACACTGGAGCGGGGAAAGGCAAGTCTACGAGCGCTTTGGGCAAAGCTTTGCAGGCAATAGGTAGGGGTATCAGTCAAGACCAATCTCACCGGGTGTTAATCGTGCAATGGCTCAAAGGTGGCAGCGGTTATACAGAAGATGCGGCGATCGCAGCTTTGCGGCAAAGCTACCCACAGCTAGTAGATCACCAGCGGTGCGGCCGAGATGCTATAGTTTGGCGGGGGCAACAGCAAGAGCTAGACTGCATCGAAGCAGAACGCGGCTGGGAAATCGCCAAATGTGCGATCGCCAGCGGCTGGTACAAAACGATTATTCTCGACGAACTCAATCCCACAGTAGACTTAGAACTGCTGCCGGTAGAGCCGATCGTCGAAGCCCTGCTACGCAAGCCGCGGGATACAGAAATTATTATCACCGGGCGCTGCCACAAACCCCACGCTTACTTTGACTTGGCAAGCGTACACTCCGAGGTATACTGTCACAAACACTACGGCGATCGGGGCGTAGAACTAAAGCGGGGCGTAGACTTTTAAAGCCCGGAGCGGTACGGAGTTCAATCCCGGCCAGAATTATTAAATGACGGCCCTGCCTGGAAAACCGGAAATTGCCACAAAGCCTTGTTACCAAGTAACAAATCTCCCAATTTTCCTTGTCTTCCCGATCACCCTGATCTGCCTTTTTTAATCTTTAATTTCCTCCCCCGGACGCGATCCCCGACCGCCAATCCAGAATGGAACATTAAGAATATGAGCCGCGTCTTGTAGAGCGTGAGCACCTGAGACAGTGCACCAGGATTATTAAAGGGTGAAGACATTGAATATAAAAGCTTACAAGCAAAAAATCCGCGAGGGAGAAAGTCTAGACAGGGTTAACGCCAGTAGGCTAGACTTGCGGCTGGCAAACAGGTTAAACTACAGCGGAATCCAAACATTCGGTGTTCTAGGCAGTGTCTGTAGTCGCACCAGCGATGACCAACAAGTAGAGGAGTGAAGCTTTATGACAACGTTAAATGGCGATTCTAATCAACTAGATTTAAACCTTCCGGGACTGGGCCCGGATACAATCTTCGCCGGAGGCGGGGCGGATTTCGTTAGAACTTCCACCCTGGGCGGCAGCTTAATATTTGGCCAAGCCGATAACGATACTCTGATTTCAGTAGGCCCGAACGATACACTGTACGGCGGCGAGGACGAAGACTCAATCAGATCCCAGCGGACTCCGGCTTTGCTGTTGGGCGACACAGGCAATGACACCATAGTCGCTGAAGCCCGCGCTAGCCTGTACGGCGGCGAGGGAGAAGATTTCGTCCAAGGTACTGTCGAAGCTAACCTCATGTTTGGTAATGAGGGCGCAGATACGATGCTGGGAGGGGCGCAGAGAGGAGATTCCCTCTACGGCGGTAAGGACAATGACGCGATCGGCTTCTTCATCGCAGGCGGTGGCAACAACCTCTCTTTAGAGGGTGGCTTGGCTATTGGCTTCGCTGGCAATGAAGGCAGCAACTACTTGCGGGGTGATTTGGGCGACGACTTAGTTGTAGGTATCAATGTAAGAGACAGTCTCTTTGGCGGAAAAGGCAACGACACCCTAAGAGGTGTGGCCAGCAACAGCTACCTGTCGGGCGATCTTGAGGACGACATCTTAGTCATTACCAACAGTACGCAAAGCAGCCCATTTACTTCCTCCGTCATCACGATCGGCATTGAGAGAACCAGCTTGATTGGCGGTGGCGGCAACGATTCTCTCACCGGCGGTATCGGGGAGTTTGGCGGCGGCAGAAACTTCTTTGAGGGCGGCGACGGTAACGACACGATCACGGTTTTTGCCACGCAGGATACCGCTTTGGGAGGTGAAGGCGACGACTTCATCGTCTCGGCGTCGGTGCCGAATGTAATTTCGAGCGTAGGCGCCTCCAGTTCATTTCCCGGCTTCGCGGGTCGCAACTCGCTCGACGGCGGAGTAGGCAATGACACGATCGTTGCAGCTTTTGCGACTGATACAATGATCGGTGGTGAAGGCAACGACAGCCTGAGCGGTACCTTTACTAATGCAGGCGGTGGAGATGGCAACGATACTATCAATGCTACCAAGGCCTTTTTTGCTGGTACTGGTACTGCTTTGATTACTCTCGAAGGCGGACTCGGCGGCGATCTGTTAATTGGCTACACCAATCCTACTGGCAGCAGCTTCACCGTCACCAACCTTATGAACGGTGGCGAGGGAAGTGACAGCATCATCTTTGGCAGCGAGCGCGATCGCGTGATTGGCAACGTTGCGGGTAACGACTTCATCTCCTACGCTAGCGGCGTCGACTTTGCCGGTCTTACAGCGCCAAACTTGATTAGCGATACCTTAGGCAGCAACTTCATTACTGGTGGCAACGGCACTGATGTGATCACTACTGGTAACGGGGATGACATCCTGTTCGGCGACTCATCCAACGCAACATTGGGGGACGATACCTTAAATTCCGGCGCCGGAAACGACACCTTGCTGGGCGGGTTTGGTAACGACTATTTGATCGGCGGCGAGGGTAACGACTCTCTCGGCGGCGGGCCTGATGCTGACACCCTGATTGGCGGATCGGGTAATGACAGTTTCTACTACCAGAACTTCGGCGAGGGCGTCACCATCAACCCCGACGGGACATTGGGTACTAACCCAGACCAAATCGGCGATTTTACGGTCGGCCAAGACAAGATACTCTTGAATAGCAGTGCCTTCGGCTTAGGTAAAGTGAATGGGCCAAGCCGACCGGGTTCCACACAGTTCTTAGTGCTTGACACCGGGACGTACAATGGTCAGGGGAATGCGCAAGCTCCGGGACAAGCAGTCCTTATTTATGAAAATCGACTGAACGTAAACGATAACACGGGTCGCTTGTTGTTCGATCCTGACGGTTCGGGATCCCAGGCAGCCGTTACACTGGCAAACTTCAACGGCAGACCAGGCTTGACGGTGACTGACATTATCCTGATTTAATTTGGGCCAAAGTGGGTGGGGTCGATTCTGAAACATCGCCCTACCAACTCTCAAAACTAATTGTGCTATGTTTCGAGCTGGGGATATCCATCCCCGGCTTTTTTGTGGGCATTGGGAATTGGGCATCGGCCAAACAGGGAATCGGCCAAAAAGCATCTTCGCCAAACAGCATCTTCGCCCTGGGTAGCGGAGGGATCTGGTCGAAAAGTAGAATCTGTAGGTGCGGGTTCACCCATGAATTTTGCCACCCCTCAATAATTTTGATAAACCCGCCCCCCAACTCAAAGACGATATAATTGACATATGAGTAAAAGTCGATTATTGTAGGCGACTAATATTCTCTTTTGTCTTTCAAAAACAGTTATTAATAGTGAAACTGCCCAATGGTCATTTAGCAGATTTAGGCAATAAAATAGAAGAATATTCTCTAAATCCGAATCATCAAGAAGGAAAAAATAAAGCTGTTTTGTTTGCCAGTAAGTTAGGCATTACCCTAAAAAATGCTGAAATGCTCAAACAGGCTTTAAAAGAAGCTGCTATCAACGAAGATGTTGTTATTCAAAAAAACAATGAATACGGAACACATTACAACATGAAATTCTTGCTGAAAACCGAAGTAGGTGAATCTCTGATTCTAGCAGCTTGGATCGTCCGCTTAGGTGAAAGTTTCCCCAGATTAACAAGTTGTTATCCCGTCAAAAAGTGAGGTAAAAACAATGAAAACAATTAAAGACCTAGATATTGTTGCTTTAACTGAAGATTTAGAAGCCACCCATTTTGAAACAAAACAAATCATTAAATTATATAAAGGACAAGTAGGAACAGTTGTGATGGAATTTGATGGCAGTGCTTTTGAGGTAGAATTTTCTCATCAAGATGGTAGAACTTATGCAATGGAAACCATTCCGGCCACAAAATTAATGCTTTTGCATTATGAATTACTAGAATCTGTAGGGGCGGTTCGCCGATGAATTTTGCCACGCACCAATAATCTTTATAAACCCGCCCCCACCCAACGAATAACCCCGATTAAGCATCGTCGCCCAAGCGTTAAATTCAATTAATTCGGAATTTTGGGCGGGGTGGGGGCGGGTTTATGAGATAGTTGATTTTTGGCAATTATGGTTGGTAAAACCCGCCCCTACATAATAAAAAAATCCCGCAAACACATAATTTGCGGGATTTAGTAGGCAGGAAACTTGTAGCGAATACTGTTACTAAGGATCGTGAATTAAATAACTTACAATTTTAATTGTTATTGTGGGATGGGCGTCCCGCCCGTCCAAAAAAGACGGGCGGGACGCCCATCCCACTTTCAAGAGTGGAAGTTATTTAATTCTCATTCCTAAGCTTTGTCTACAATCTCTTTGGCTTTATCTTTGAGGTCTTCTTTCAGGTGAATTGCTGATGCTTCGTCCTGCTTGGCTTGACCTTCTAATTTATCTTTCTGATTCCCTGTAACTTCGCTAACGGCTTCTTGAACTTTGCCTTCAATATTCTTCGCTGTTGCTTCGACTCTATTTTTAATGCTCATAATTTTATATTCTAACTCTACAACTATTAATATATGATTTAAAAGTTGAGTCTGTATCTCTCTTTAGATAGATTTGTTATTACCTTTATTTCTAAGTTACAGGTTCGATTGGAATTTCCACAAGTTTATTTCTGGAGGAAAGACCGGATTTAATGCCGATCGCAGATTTCGGCACTTTAAACTTTTTCGCCAACAGCATGATTAATTCTTGATTGGCTTTGCCCTCGACTGGTGGCGACTTGAGATGTATTGTGAGGCTGCCGTCTGGTTGTTCTGCGATACTTTGCTGTTTGGAATTCGGTTTAACTTTGACTGTAAAAATAGTCATACTTCGACTTTCTCTGAATGTTCGATCTTCGTTCCCAAAACTTTCAGGAATTCAGCCAGCCAGTTAGGATGTGCTGGCCACGCGGGGGCGGTGACTAAATTGCCATCGACTACGGCTTCGGTAACTGGAACTTCTGTATATTTGCCGCCGGCCCGGAGTACGTCGGGGCTGCAAGCGGGGTATGCGGTGCAGCGTTTGCCTTCGAGTACGCCTGCTGCTGTTAGAACTTGTAAGCCGTGACAAATAGATGCGATCGGCTTTTTGCTGTTGGCAAAGTAGCGGGTAATTTGCAGCACTTGTTCGTTGAGGCGGATGTATTCTGGGGCGCGTCCTCCGGGGATAACCAAAGCGTCGTAGTCGGCCGGGTTGATTTCGTCAAAAGTCGCGTTTAAAGTGAAGTTGTGACCGGGTTTTTCGCTGTAGGTTTGATCGCCTTCAAAGTCGTGAATTGCGGTGCGAATTGTTTGACCGGCGGTTTTGTCCGGGCAGACGGCGTGGACGGTGTGACCTACCATTTGCAGTGCTTGAAAGGGAACCATTACTTCGTAGTCTTCTACAAAGTCGCCGACTAGCATTAATATTTTTTTGGCTGTCATGTTTACAACTCCTGTTATTTTGATTTAGTTAAATAGGATTAAAAAAAATGCGGGGCTGTTAAAAAGCTTGCCCCGCAAGCTATTCTGGAATCTAGAAACCGTTGCGTCCCCAAATGACCATTGAAATTGAGAAGGAGAACAGAACTAGCACCGAAACCCAACCGAGTGACAAAATATCCATAGCTATTTATTGAACAAACTGTACAAAGTGACTCCAAACCTTATGATAAGTCAATTTGAGCCATTTTTGAAATGAGGGCGCTGTGAAGGACTCGTCAAATTTTAGTGCGGCTGAACGGGTAGAATCTTTGAAGGCAGGGAGTGTTGCTGCTTTGTCTTGTTTGCTTGGTTTTGGGGCGATCGCCCTTGGTAATAGCTTAATTCTAGCGGATCGGTTGGATTCTCTGGCGAGTTGGCAGGTAAGGGAAATTGACCTAAATTTTGCCGCCCGAGGGGCGATCGCACTTTTGGGCGGTTTTTTGTTCGGCGTGACTTACCGCTATGCGATTCGCCGAGATGTTAACCCACAGCTTAAATCTGGTGTGGTGTTGGCTTTTGGGTTGGTGCGGGCTTTTGGACAATTGGATGCTGGATTGTTTTTTGAACCTGGGAAGATGCCCGCCCTACAGGAGTTATTGCCGTTTGCTGTTCGCGGTGCCGAGAGTGTGGTATTGTTTGCGATCGCAGGTTTGGTTTTGGATTGGGCGATCGGGCGATCGTGGATTAAGCCCTTTGATTCTTGAGTGTAAAATCTTGCAGCATTTTTAGGAACAGGCAAGATGCCTGTTCCACAAAAGTTCAATTTTCCTCTGGGCCGTTGCTCCTAGCCCGCCCAAAAAATACAATTTAGATGCGATACAGCTTATTTTGCGCTAAACCCGCCCCTAAAGATTTAATACCTCAAATTCTGGATTGCCGTAAAGCATTTGCCTGTCTACAGCCGACAAAAGTTTATTGTTAGCAGCATCAGAAACTAAACACTGACAAACTAGCTGCGCTACATCGGCCCGGTGAATCGTTCCAGCAACTAGACAATCTTCTGTTAAAATACCGTTGCCTGTTGCAGGTTCCGATTTGAGTCCGCCCGGACGAATCACTGTATAAATCATCCCGCTTGCTATCAAATGATTTTCGGCTTTTTCTTTCTCAATTAAGACCGAACCCAAAGTTTCCAAAACTTGCGGTTGCAAAGCAGCAGCACTGTTACCGCTACCTATGGATGAAACTAAAATAAATTTTTGCACGCCTGCTTTGACAGCCCCATCAATCAAGTTTTTGTTGCCCAAATAATCTGCTCTTTCCCCATCTTTTGGCAAGCCGCCAATTGTGCTGATTACGGCATGAATTGGCTCACCGCCAGCCATCGCAGCTTCGACAGCGGCAGCATCCAAAGCATCGCCAGTCACGACTTTGATGCCCATTGCTTCTAATTCGGTGCGGTTTGCGGGCGATCGCAAAAGTGCTGTTACTTGCATCTTTTGTGCTGTCAGACATTTCGCGATTTCTAAGCCGACTCCTCGACTAGCACCCGCTAAAAAAATGTGGGATTTCTCTGTCATATTAATTGGGATTTAATTGCTGCAGAAAGTGGTTTATTTGACTGTGGATAATTATACAACAATCTTCTGTCAATTGGTAAATTATTTTTTTTATTTTACCGCAGAGGGCGCAGAGTACGCAGAGGAAGAGAGGGGAATGATTCGCAATTACCGATTCCCAATTTTCCATTTACGTTAGATTTTTCTGCCCAATATTACTACCCAAGATTGAGCTTCGCGGGGTAAGCCGGGGGGGCGATAGTAGTGATTGACAATTGCAAATCCCGCTTGTTCTAAACAAGGCGCTAAAGTATGATATTCCCATCCGGCAGTATAGCGTTTTCCCGTTGGCCGCTCGTCGTATCCCTCCCAATTTCCCCGGCACATTGACATGACAATTGCACCGTTAACAACTAAGGCTTTGTGCAAATCTTGCAGCACTTTCACCATTTCGTCGCTGGGAACGTGAATCAGGGAAGCATTGGCAAAAATACCGTCAAATTCTGCTTTTGGCAAGTCGAGATTCAGAAAAGATTGCTGCCAAACTTCGCATCCCGATAACTTCTTAGCTATTTCAACAAAAGCTGGAGTTGCATCTAAGCCTACAACTGTGTGTCCTTGGCTCTTGAAGGCTACTAAATCTCGTCCCGGCCCGCATCCTATATCGAGAATTTTACCGGGATTGCGGGGCATGGCAGCGGTCAGTGCGGATCGATTTTGGGATACGTCGTGATGCCAAGTTCCTTCTCGAAAAGATTCGGCAGTTAGCTGGTATTCTGCGATCGTAATTTCTTCGCGTTTGTCCACAATTTCCCCCTCTTGTATGATTTTAGATTTTAGATTTTAGATTTTAGATTGAAGAATTTTAACCGTAGGAACACTCCAAAAGCCCATTGGTGTCAACTTAAGGCTAAAACCCTTGATAAATATCGGTTTTACCATAGTCTAGATCCCCCTAAATCCCCCTTCTTAAGGGGAGTAGGGGTTGACTTTGATCAAACTCTTGTCCCACCCCCTACTCCCCTTCGTAGGGACGGTGCCCCCGTGCCCACCCTTGGCGCCGGGGGGATCGAACCCTAATAGTCAAACAACAGAATGGTACTAAGTTTGACGTTAAGTAGACAGGCTTTGGGCACTGCCGTGTCCTACTCTATTTCATCCGATTGACAACTGGTATAAGAGTTACACAACCAGGGTTTTTTGTTCGGAGTTGGTAACTACTGAATCAACTTCTAAGAGAGAACCTTCGGGGGATTCGATCGCAAATCCCGCATCTCGAATCATGTCCCAATCTTGATGGGCAGCTTGTCCGGGAGTTGTCAGATAATCGCCAACAAAGATAGAATTAGCGGGGTAGAGTCCGAGAGGTTGCAGCGATCGCAAATGCACCTCCCGTCCCCCAGCAATCCGAATTTCTTGACTGGGAAGCAAAAATCGGAACAAACAGAGAATTCGCAAACATTGGCGGGGAGTTAACCGGTTCACATCTGCAAATGGCGTGCCGGGAATCGGAATAAAAAAGTTAACCGGCACGCTAGTAACACCTAACTTGCGAAGCGAAAGCGCTAAATCAATCGCATCGTCATCCGATTCGCCCATCCCCAAAATTCCGCCGGAACAAGTTGTGATTCCCGCTGCTTTTACGTGTTCGACGGTTTCCACCCGATCGCCAAAAGTGTGAGTGGTGCAAATGTCCGTGTGGTATGATTCGGAAGTATTGAGATTGTGATTTACGCGATCGACTCCAGCTTTAGCCAGCCGATGAGTTTGCTCCTGGCTCAACAATCCCAAACAAGCGCAAATTTTCAGGTTATAATTTGCCTTCACAGTCTCGACAGCATCCAAAACGCGATCGAAAGTAGATGCGCTGGGTTGGCGACCCGAAATTACCAAACAAAACGTACCTGCTTTTAAATCTGCTGCGCGTTGGGCGGCATCCAGAATTTTCTCCTTAGCTAAAAGCGGATATTTCTCAATTTCCGCAGTCGAAATTTTTGACTGAGAACAATAATGGCAATCTTCAGGACAAAGGCCACTTTGAGCGTTTAACAAATAGTGCAGCCTGACTCGGTTTCCCCAGTAGTGGCGGCGCACCCGATAAGCTGCGTTTAGTTGTTCCAGCAAAACCTCATCCGGTGCGCGCAATACGGCTAAAGATTGCTCGCGAGAGAGACATTTGCCCGCCAGCGCGTCGTCAGCCAAATCTTTCCAATTGGGTAAATTCATTACTAAAATTAAAGGGTTTACAGAGTATCCAAAACCTGACGAATCACCCGATAAATCGATTCTAGTTCATCAGGAGAAATGCAGTAGGGAGGCATCAAGTAAAGCGTATTTCCCAAGGGGCGGAGCAAAAACCCCGCTTCGAGAAATCTGGCTTTCAATACAGGAGCAATGTCATTAAAATAACCGGAAACGCTTTCGGTTTTCACATCCATTGCTACGATGGTGCCACAAGTCCGAATCCGTTCTAGTTTAGGATGATTTCTCAGCCATTGATTCAGATATTGGCGGTGCAGTTTTTCCATCCCTTGATAAACATTTGGGTTTTGCTCCAAAAGCTCCATCGATGCTACACTCACCGCACAAGCTAAGGGATTTCCGGTGTAAGAATGACCGTGAAAAAAAGCTTTGTCCCATTCATCTCGCCAGAAAGCTTGATAAATATCCTCTGACGCCATTGTGACAGCAATTGGCAAACAGCCACCAGACAATCCTTTAGACAAACACAGGATATCCGGTGAAGTTCCAGATTTAACCGAGGCAAACAGTTCACCCGTGCGCCCAAAACCCGTCATTACTTCATCGTAAATCAACAATACATTAAACTGGCCCGCAAGTTGTGCGATCGCCCGCAAAAACTCAGGGCGGCACATTCGCATCCCCCCAGAACCTTGCACCAAAGGTTCGATAAAAATTCCCGCATAGCCACCCTGCTTTAACAAAAACTCCAATTTCTCTAAACTCGCCGCCTCCTTGCTTTCCACCTCCTCGTCGCCGTCAAAAGTCGCGGGAAAAGGAACAACATCCCCAGCAAACATTAAAGGTGCAAAAGATTCCCACCACAGCGAACTTCTGCCAGCCGACATCGCGCCCACAGTATCGCCATGATAACCTCCCTCAAAACTAATAAAGCTAGTGCGGTTAGTTTCTCCGAGATTGCGCCAATATTGAAAAGCCATTTTCAGAGCCACTTCAACAGCAGTCGATCCGTTATCTGAAAAGAAAATCCGCGTTAAAGAAGCAGGCGTATGAGTTATTAATTTATCAGCAAGTTTCTGGGCCGGTTCGTGAGTAAATCCCGCAAAGATTACGTGTTCTAACTTTTGGGCTTGTTCGTAAAGAGCCTCAGCCAGAACCGGATGGCTGTGCCCGTGAACAGTCACCCACCAACTAGAAATGCAGTCGAGAATTTGCCGCCCGTCTGCTAATTCCAGCACCGATCCTTTGCCGCGAATTACCTTCAGCGGCGGGGCCGCCGTTTTCATTTGCGTGAAGGGCTGCCAAATCGGTGAAGTTGAATAATTCTGTTCCTGATTCGCAGTCATTTTTGCCCCGATTACTAATATTAACCTGCCTTTTAATATAGCAGCAATAATAACTCCCTTGTGAACTTTTTATTTGGTCTTCTTACTTCTTCTTACTTCTTCTCTTTCTTCGTGTCCTTCGCGTCTTCGCGGTTCGTTAAAACAAATCTAGTTGGGAGTTGAAGGCGGCTGCCCTACAACGTCGGCCGCCCTATCACGTATTCCCCAGCGATGGTTAAATTTTTCAGTTACAATTTTCGGCCTTTCAGCAAATAAGTCGTCATTGCTCCTTTGCCTTTAACATTAATTTTACCGCGCTTGTCCAACAAATACTTATCGCACAGCAACTCATAAGTTGAGCTGCTAACTTGAATTTTACCCGGAAGCCCCTGAGATTCCATGCGGCTTGCTGTATTCACAGCATCTCCCCACAAATCGTAAATAAACTTTTTAGTGCCGATGACACCTGCTACAACAGGCCCAGTATTAATGCCAATGCGGATATTGAGAGGTTCACCGCATTCGTCGCGGAATTTCATAATTTCTTGCTGCATTTCCAGGGCCATTTCGGCAATAGATTCGGCGTGATTTGTACAGGGAAGCGGCAAACCGCCTGCTACCATATAATTGTCGCCTATCGTCTTAATCTTTTCTAAGCCGTATTGCTCGCTCAAGCTATCGAAACATGAAAATATTTTGTTAAGCAACTCGACTAATTCTTCAGGAGACGTGCGCGAAGATATTTCGGTAAAGCCCACAATATCAGCAAACAAAACCGTAACTTCGGCAAATCCGTCCGCAATATTTATCTGACCTTGTTTTAGGCGATCGGCAATCATTACCGGTAATATATTTAGTAATAAACGTTCCGACTTTTCTTGTTCGGCGCGCAATACTTCTTCAGCTTGTTTCCGCTGTGCGATTTCCTTGTATACTCGGTGAAACATTTGATTGAATGCGACCATAAGTTCTCCCAACTCGTCATCCCGCTTGACAGACAGAGAGTAGAAATCAGGTTGTTTTCGATCTTTGCTCAAAGCGTCTCCAGCAGCGATCAAGTCATCGCGCAATCTCAAGATAGGTGCAATTACTGTCACCCCTAAAAAGAACATAGTCACAGAAGTGACAAAGGCTGATATAATGATGACTAGAACAGCAACCCGTGCGATAAATGCGTATAGTTCTGGCTGAACCGTGGAAGCATCGTGGCGAACAATTAAGATATAATCGCCTCCCAAATGTCTCTCCGTCCAAGCAATATCGTACCTCTTGTCATCGAAATTGTGATTGTGAACTATACGAGATTTTTTTAGTTGCTCGAAACGGATTTCTGGCGGTTCGCCAAGTGTATATATTAGCTCACCGTTAGCTTGGTAAATAGACAGTCCTAACACTACTTGAGAATCCTTAATAATGTTTTTTACTTCTTCTTGCAAGAAAGTGCGATCTGAAATATCTTGTTGGAGCAAAAACTCTAGGGAATCAACAGTCGCCCGAGATACCTGTTCCAGTTGAGTTAAAAGTTCACTTTCTCGCCGAAAATAAGAGGGAACTAAAATAATTCCCTCTATGACAAGAATGCTAGCAAATACCCACAAAGCTATTTGCCTAGACAAGCGAGATTGGAAAAATTTCAAGAATGATAAAATCCGCGATCGCATAAAATTTACTATTTTGCAAATGGCTAATGTAGGACATAAGAAAAAAAACCGGGTTTCTGGTAATCAATTTTGGGTTTGTCAACGAAGCAAGCGCGCAGAAACCGGGTTTTTCGCATCCCCTGTGTAATTCCTGTAATTGTCAGCACTCAGCAGCCAGCAGCCATTAACTGTTACTTTTTGGCTGCTTGTTGCTGACTAATATCATGTCCGATTGATTAACCATAATATCGCGGTCGGGGCGGGTTTTTCAGATTGTCAATTATTGGCAGGTATTGTTGGCTCACGGGCCCCTACGAAAATCGCGGTCGATCGACCGGACATGATATAATGACTGATGACTCTCGACTAACTAGCAGACCCCTTAATAATATAATAAACAAATTAAACCGAAACTGCGCTGACTAGCCTGCCTGCAAGCAGATAAGTATTCATATCGCCCTTGCCTTTGATGTGGATAATTCCTCTGTCTTCAAACAGATACTTATTTCTCAAGATATCGTAAGTTGATTGTGTGACCTGAATCGCGCCGGCAATCCCGTGGGATTCCATGCGGGATGCTGTATTGACGGCATCGCCCCAGAGATCGTAAATGAATTTTTTAGTGCCAATAACCCCCGCAATTGCAGGCCCGGTATTGATACCGATGCGAATGTTAATTCCTGCATGATGTTTGGCATTAAATTTTGTTAATTCCTCCTGCATATCTAAAGCCATTTCCGCAATGCTTTCGGCGTGGTTGGTGCTGGGATTGGGCAAACCTCCGACTACCATGTAAGCATCTCCAATTGTTTTGATTTTTTCCAACCCATACTTTTCCGTTAAACCATCGAAGGCTGAAAAAATTTCGTTGAGAAACTTGAGCAATTCTTCGGGAGATATTTGTGCTGAAAGCACGGTAAAGCCTACGATATCTGCAAACAAAATAGTGACTTCTGCGAAGCCGTCAGCAATACTGCTTTGACCGTTTTTTAGCTTAGCAGCAATGGATTCGGGTAAAATATTTAGCAGCAGGCGATCGCACTTTTCCTGTTCTTTTAGCAATTCTACATTAGTTTCTTGCAATTGTGCCGTCCGTTCCCTGACCCGCTGTTCTAATTGTTTAGCATTTTGGCGCAACCTGCTGATAGATAAAGTTAATCCTGTCACCCCTAAAGCTGAAAGTCCTACTAAGAGGACAAACAGGTTTTTAAGTTCACTTTGAGTAGTTTGAGTGATGGTATCGAGAGGTTGAGTAATTTCTAATATCCCCCGCACATCTCCTACTTTCCAATCACTTTTAGGACTGTCGCGGTGAGTATTGTGACAGTTAAGGCAGCTAGAACTTAGAATATCTGCCTCGGCATATCGAAAGGCTGGCTTGCCGCGAAAATTATCAACTCGGAAAAACTTTTGTGTCGGATTTTGCGTCAAATACGTAATAGCTTGCCGTTCAAAATCGTCTCGGACTCCGCCTTCTTCTCGCCGCCAGGGAAACGGGTAGTCGCTGTAGAGACGAAGCGATACTTCGGGATTTTTATTGGTGATATTTTTTCCTAGTTCTATTAAGAAAGTGGCCGGTACCGGAATTGTTACTTTTGTCGGGTTGTAGTCGTGGGTAAAGTTAATTGCTTTAGCGGCGTTGAGAGGATTGATAACATCGGAACTGTAAAGGGTGCGGGCTTCTTTAACTGCTTGGGCATAGAGGGTGGCATTTTGGAGGGCTTGCGATTCGATTAGGGTGGAGGAAAGACGAGACATATTTGCCATTGCTACTCCTACACCTACACAAAATAAAATTGTCACCGCAAGCAGAATTCGCTTGTAAATTAATTGGCTGATGGCAGCCCGAATTTTAGAAATCAACTGGCGCATGGTATCCTCAAGTGTGAGGTTTAATCTTGATTGGAATTTATGCACTACTAACATAACACTGCTTTTTCAGACTGTTTTGCTGGCGTCCGGGGTAAAGCAAGACTCTCTGGGTGTAACGGAGGGTCAATCGATTTTAGATTTTAGATTTTAGATTTTAGATTTGAAGTATTGACCCCACGGATGAATCCGGGGGCTTGTATCGTGGATGCTTTCGGTTAATTATTGTTTACCGCGAGGGTTTCGCTTATCCGTAAGAATACGCATAACTTTATAGTGGTTTTCTGTTGAGTGAAGTACAGATGATCGGGTAAGGACACGGCGCCGTGCCCTCTCCCTACTTCACGCAATTTTTGCTTGATATCGGTTAGGATAGCAATTGTAGTCTATGGTTGGCGATCGTGAATTCTGACTCTACTGTCTCACCTACTAACAACGAAATTTTTCCGGGAGAAGTTTTCGTCAATACTGCTGATTTTGATACTGGCATTCGGCGACTTTTACCTAAATATGACGAAATGCTGGATGTATTAGCAAGCTGCATTGCTAACGCAAACCATCGCATTTTAGAACTCGGCTGCGGTACGGGGGAACTAACTTTAAAAGTTCTCCAACGCTACCCTTCTGCGGAAATAGTTGCTGTCGATTACTCGCCGCGAATGCTTGATTTTGCCCGCGCCAAAATAGAGTCGGCAGGATACGCAGCCAGGTGGACTGGCATAGAAATGGATTTTGGAGAATGGGCAAACCATCCAAATTTATCAGGCTTGGGCGATAAATTCCATGCTTGCATTTCATCTCTGGCAATTCACCATCTTGAGGACGAAATGAAGCTGAAATTGTTTCAACGGATTCGCGAAAGTTTAAATGCTGGTGGCTGTTTTTGGAATGCCGATCCTCTTTTAGCAGAATCAGCAGCAATGAAAGATATTTATCAAGCAGCGCGAGAAGATTGGGCGTTAAATCAGGGGGAAACCTTAGCACAAATTCGCGCCAATGTGGGGACGAGTGTCTCTTACGGGTATTCTAATCCCGATCGCCTAGCTACACTTTCGGCACAGTTGGAAATGCTGGCAAAAGCTGGGTTTGAGACTGTTGCAGTTCCTTGGAAATACTACGGTATGGCGGTGTTTGGGGGATTTGTTAATTGAAAAAAGCAGTTTTGCTATGTAGGATAAAACCTCAGCAGCTTACTGCTTAAAGAAAGATTGCAGCTAGTATTTTAGGTTACTAAGTTCGGCTTGAGAAAATATATAATACTGCCAGCATGGAGTACACAAAATGACTGCAACTGCGATTCAAAGTATTGACTGGGATGCTTTTTCTTCGGAACTATCGGGAATTGAAAAAATTAGCGATCGCGCGCAAGTTGTCAAGCTATCTCAAGACTATTATCACTTCAGTCCAGTTTTGCAACCTCTCTTAAGTGATAAAATAGGAGATTTAGTAGTTCGTCCCGCCAGCGAAGCCGAAGTTTTGCGGATTGCAGCAGCCTGCGTCAAATTCAAAATTCCGCTAACTGTCAGAGGTGCAGGAACGGGCAATTACGGGCAGTGCATTCCCCTCAAGGGCGGCGTCATTTTAGATACCAGCAAAATGAACAGTATCCGCTGGATAAAACCGGGTTTAGCTTGCGTAGAACCAGGGGTGAAAATGTCGGTTTTCGACAAACAAGCGCGAGAAACTGGTTGGGAATTGCGGATGGTTCCCTCAACCTATCGCACCGCAACGATTGGGGGATTTATCGGCGGCGGTAGCGGGGGAATTGGTTCGATAACTTACGGGCAATTGCGCGATCGGGGAAATCTTCATGCCGTTCGAGTCGTTACAATGGAAGACGAGCCCCGCGTCATGGAATTGCGCGGCGATGAAGTGCAAAAAGTCAATCACGCTTACGGCACAAATGGGATTATTACTGAGTTAGAAATTCCCCTCGCCCCTGCTTATCCTTGGGCGGAAATCATCGTCGCTTTTGACGATTTTATGACATCGGCTAACTTCGGTCAAGCTTTGGGCGATGCTGACGGGATTATCAAAAAACTAATTTGTGTTTGTGCTTGGCCGATTCCTGCTTATTTTGCTGCTTTCCGCGATGCAATTCCTGAAGGTAAGCACTGCGCTTTGTTAATGGTAGCTGAATCTTGTCTGGAACCGCTGCAAGATTTGGTGCGGGAATATGGCGGCACAATTTGCTATCAAAAAAACGCGCAAGCAGCGAGCAAAGGTGCAGCTATTGCTGAATTTACTTGGAATCATACCACACTGCACGCTCGCAGCGCTGACCCGTCTCTGACTTATTTGCAGACGCTTTTTCCCGCAGATAAAGGTTTGAAATTGATTGAGGAACTGTACAATTATTATGGGGATGAGGTGATGATGCACTTGGAGTTTTTGCGGATGAATGGCAGGGCGATCGCCGCGGCTTTGCAAATAGTTCGCTACACTACGGAATCACGGCTCAATGAAATTATTCGCTATCATGAAGAGCAAGGCGCATTCATTGCTAATCCTCACACTTATATATTGGAAGATGGAGGGATGAAAAGTATTAATGTGGAACAGTTGCAGTTTAAAGAGTTGGTCGATCCCTACGGTTTGCTTAATCCGGGTAAAATGCGGGCGTGGTTGGAATTGGAACGGGATTAAGGGCGATGGTTTTTAGATCGTTCGGCGGTTGAAATCGCTGCTAGACAAACGAAGTCCGCCTAAGCGCTGGCTTCGCTCACGCGGACTGAGAAATAAACACACAGCAGTGGTAAATTTAAGGGACGGGGGCGGTAATTTCTGCTGGTGCGATCGCCCCTTCTGAAGGTACAGCTTGCTTTTCCAGTAGTAGGCGCTGTTTGTTGCGAAATTCGGTGGCCGCATCGTTCAAATTTTGGCGCTGTTCGGTATTAAATTCTTCCATGCTGCGGCCGCCTCCCAAATTGGATCTGTGAATTAAATCAAATATTCCGCTGCCGCTGCTGCGGCCGGAAAATGGGTCGGTATTGTCTTGAGTTTGAAAGTCTTGCAGCGGTTGGGCATTATTTAAACCGCTGGCTTGAGCGAAGGTTGCTTGAGGCGAGAACAGAGCACAGGATGCGATCGCGCTTGCAGCAATCCCCATCATCAATTTGCCGGATTTGGAAGTTTTGGTGTTCATAATTTATTAGGTGAACTTTCAAAAAAAACAATTCTATCTAAACAATATTCTGACTTGCGACTAAATATTATATTACTTCGCTGGGGCTCAGGACAGAGTAATGCCCATTGGTGTCAACTTAAGCTTTTAGTCCTGCAGTCCTCTCGCTTACCCGGTAGTCCGCCAGGGAATGAATTCCCTGTCTCATAGCGAAAGTCCTCTGAAAGAGGACTGAAGAAGTCATTAGTCCTCTCGCCTACCCGGTAGTCCGCCAGGGAATGAATTCCCTGTCTCATAGCTAAAGTCCTCTCAAAGAGGACTGAAGAACTCATTAGTCCTATGCAAGAGGACTTTGGCTTTGAGGATCTTGTTTCAAGCCCTGACGGACTATCGGTTTTAGCTTAAGTTGACAGGACGAAAGGCATCCTAGAATTGACGGTGCAGGTGAAACGATCGCCCTAAGCAAACCTGCGTCTCAGCAGCGGTTGAATGCTCAGCAGTGCCACCAAATCAAAGGCTAGCAATACTAAAAGCGCTCCTCCAAAGGTGACTGTACCCCAAGGAGCCTGCATCACGACACTCGCTAGAGACCAATCGCTGTGGAGGTACAGGTAGCGGATGGGTTCGATCGCGTAACTCAGAGGATTGAGAGTCACCACAACTTGCAGCCACTCTGGCATAAATGACAGTGGCGCGAGGGCTGTGCTGGCAAATAACAGCGGCAAGTTGGTAACAAAAATTACTGCGATTAATTCTACGTGACCGGGGAGAGCAAAAGCTAAACCGAGACTTAAGCCGGTGACGCCCAAAACTAATAGTAGGACAATTAGGGCGATCGCGCCGAGTCCGGCAATTCCGGGGAATCCCGATCCCAAAAAGGCTCCCGCCGTAACGATTGCGCCCGTTTGGATAAAGCTGAGGGTGACGATGAAAATAGCCGAAGCCAGGACGATCGAAAATCTGGAAGCCAGCGGCGCGACTAACAAGCGGTTGAGAAATCCGAATTCGCGATCGAACATAATCGGCAAACCGGCATTCAGCGCCCCGGCAAATGCAGTAAAAACTATCACGCCAGCGCCGAGAAATTGTCCGTAATTCTGGCTTTCGCCGAACAAGCCGGCGGGTGCATTTTTAAACAGAGCTCCGAATAAAACCAACCACATCAGCGGCTGAATAATGCCTGCAACTAGGGTGGAGGGGCGGCGCTGCAATTGAATAAACAGGCGCTTGGTTAAGGCCAGTGTTTCTTGAATAAAGTCTGCCAGCAGGGAACTGTTGGGGGGTGTAACAGCCGTTGAGGGCGATCGCTGCTGGTTGAGGTTGTTGGGGGATGTAACAGTACCGCTCATAATTGCTTGCGCTGATTTTGATTAAATCTGAGATATTGCACCAGTTGCAATCATCCTTTTAGGGCGGGCTAGGAGCAACGGCCCACAAGAAGAAAATTGACTCTTTGTGGAACAGGTCGGAAAGCCTGTTCTTGAGAATGCTGCTCTGGGCGTGAGTTAAATCGAACTCTCTTTAGGGTAGCAAGTCTGGAGGTATTGGTGGTGTTGGGCGGGCGATCGCCCTTACAACTGTTGGGGGTCAATCCCTTTTTCTCGCAGCAATTCTATTAAAGCTTGATAGCGCTGCTGTTCCTGTTGTCGCAGAGTGCGTTCTTCTTCTAGCTGTTGTTGAGCGAGTTGTTTTTCTTGCTGTTCGCGATCTGCACGTTGGCTTTCCTGTTCTCGAAGTTGATCTAATTCTACGGAAGTGAGGAATTTGCGATCGTCTGGGCGATAAATTTCGAGGGTTTCTGGTGTGATTTGAAACCGTATGCCCAAGCGGGGGCTAACCCAACCGTTGATTTCTTGGATTTCTTCTAGGCGATCGCCCACTCGCTGAGATCCTGTAAATTCTATGGTATCTGGGTCATAGATATAATATTCTTCTACTCCGTAGTTTTGATAGAAGAATAGTTTTCTGAGCATTTCGGTGTTGTTATTTCCAGGGGATAATATTTCAAATACTACTTGAGGCGGAATATTATCTTCTTCCCATTGTTTGTAAGAACCCCTATCTCCTTTTGGTCTGCCAAAGACTGCGAGTATATCTGGTGCTTTGCGAATTTTGTTATTGCCTTCGACGGGATACCAGAGTAGGTCGCCGGCAATAAATACGTCAGGGGAAGTAGCGAATAATATTTCTAGGTTTTCTTTGATTGTAACAATCCAGCGAAATTGTTTGGTGTTGTCTGCCATTGGTTGACCGTCGCTGTCGGGGTAGATGATTTGTGGTGTTGTTTGTGGGGCTAGTTGTTGTACCATGCCGTTCACCTTTTGGCTGCAATAGTTTGAATTATATCATGTAAAAGATATTGTGTTAAATTTGGAACAAGCTATCATTAACTCTGCCCGCTAAAAAGTTGATTTACTAGGAGGATAAAGCTATGTCATCAAGGGCGATCGCCACTTTGGTCAAAATCATGGAATCTTTGCCGGAAACTCTGCAAGATAGAGTTGTTGAACACTTGCGAGAATACATTCTGAAATCAAATATTACTGTTCCTGTCAACCCCGACGGTAAGTTAGAAATTCCTGCTGAGATTGAGGCTCAACTGAAGCCTGGGGATCGATATGCAGTTACAGTTACAGGAGATAGTATTGTTTTTCAGAAGGTAGCAGGTTTCGACTGGGAGGAATGGGAACGCCGAGTAGAAGCAGCGACTCCCGATCCTGATGAGTTAACAATGGAAGAAATTTGCGAACTTGTGCGGGAAGTGCGTCGGGAGAAACGTTCTGAAATAGAGTCGCACAAATGAAAATTGTAGTGGATACTAATATCTTTGTGTCAGGCTGGCTGTGGGGAGGTATCCCAGCTCGTTTATTCAGATTAGCTCGAACTCGTCAACTCATAATTTGTACTTCTGAACCAATACTAGCAGAATTAGAGACTACCTTGAACAAACAAAAACTCCAAGGGAAATTACAATCTTTGGGTTTTACCGTTAATGGTTTTGGTTTAATGAGGGGAACGCGAGAGATAGTGGAAGTTTATCCAGTTTCCACTATCGACGTGCCTGAGTTACGAGATGCTAATGACAATATGATTTTAGGAACTGCGATCGCTGCTGATGCTGATGCAATTGTTACGGGCGATCTGGATTTGTTAGTGTTGCAGGAATATGAGGGGATTCCTATTGTTACGGCTAGGGAATTTTTGGAGCGTTATTTTCCAGAAAATTAGGAGGCGATCGCTCTTGCTGTGACAGTGGTATGCTAGATAAGAGAGCGATCGGAATAGGGAGGAAAAAATCTTGTCAACTATCACCGATATAGGAACTTTAATTAGCCGTCAGCCTGACATACATGGTGGCTGTCCAATTATTGCCGGAACTGGTGTTACAGTCCGGCGCATTGCTATTTGGTACAAGCAAGGTTTGAGTGCAGAAGAAATTGCCGATCGCATCGGGCATTTAACTCTCACCCAAGTTTATGCTGCTTTGACTTATTATCATGCTAACCGAGAGGAAATTGATGCTGACATTGCAGCGGAAGAAGCTGAGGGCGATCGAATAGAAGCATTGAAGTGCGATCGTCAGAGTCAAAAGTTGCAGACCGATATAGATTTACAAAAACCAACACTAGCCGACTATCCCAGTCGCAGAGAATTTATGCAATTGCCGTTAGAAGAGAGGCGAAACATTCTAGCAAAACAAGCTGAGGTAATGTTGCAGCATTACCAGGAAGATAGAGAATGGCAAGAATTAGAAGCAGGAGATTTAATTGACTACTAACTCTCCTTCTCCTCAACGGGGTGATATTTGGTTGGCTAATTTTGACCCAACAGTGGGAGCAGAAATCCAAAAAATCCGTCCGGCTGTAGTGGTAAGTTCTGATAGTGTTGGTAAATTACCACTGAAATTGGCTGCACCTATCACAGATTGGAAAAAATATTATGCTGGCAATATCTGGCACGTTAAGATTGAGCCAGATATTGCTAATGGTTTAACGAAAGTTTCGGCAGTGGATCTGTTGCAATTACGGGGTATGGATGTACAAAGATTCATTCGTAAAATAGGAGAACTTTCGACTACTGATATGGAGGAAATTGCTAGGGCGATCGCGGCTGTAGTAGAGTATCAGTAGTTATTTATCAAGAGCGATCGCACTTGGTTTAAGTAAGGGCGATCGCAGACTTACAACTTAGCATTCCCAGGTTACGCAGTCAGAAGGCAGTTATGGTTTAGCAGCTTTTACCACATCCTCAACCATTTTAATCGCCTCTTTGATTGCAATTTGACCGCTTTCTACGGCCCTAATTAAATCCTGAGCGTCTTTCGGGCTAATTAAATCGAGCCTGACGGGTTCTTTCAAGGAAACAATAAATTTAGTTTTATCGCTGTCTTTCAGGTTATCGGCTCTTTTTTTGTCTTCAATATTTTTTAGCTGTTCTTCTAAGTTTTTAAGTATTTCTGCTTGTTTTCCCTGGTCAAAATTGCCATCAAATATTCGTTTTACCCCTACAAGAGCAGCAGCACCTAAAGCTGCACCGCCAACAACTAATCCTACGGGAGGTGCAACGACCCACAACCCAAATAGAACTGGTACACCACCGAAAGCTGCCACCGCCGCACCAGCACCGGCAGCCCCCACCACACCAATGCCAATATCTGCTAAAATCCCTAATTTATCATGTGGATTTTTTTTCAGTTGCTCTATTGACTTCAGAATTTGCTCTTTGGTTGGCGTTTTATTTGCCGACATATTCAACCTCAATTTTTTTTGCTAATTTTGGCAGTTAAGCAGTGATGACGTTGCGGAAAATTGTATTGAAAACGTCTACCAGTAATTGAAAAAAATCTTTGGCAATCTCAATAATCTCTTGAACAATTCCAATAATTCCATCAGACACCTCTTTGCGTCGATCGAGTCGGTGGCCGGCTATTGCACCAATTGGGATACCCAGCGCTGTTGCCAAAGGTTCTAATAACGGGCCGACAAATGGTATCGAACTTGCCAAAATTCTTACAGCGACACCAACAGCAACCCCTATCGCTAAATGGGGATGCGATTTGACAAATTCTATGATTTTAATGAGGAGAATTTTGCCGATAAGTAAAACTTTGTTAGCAGCTTTTTTCGTGTATGTGGCAAGTTCATGCAGCCGCATCGAGACTTCATGCGGCAAGCCCATATCATTTAACCACACATACAAGTCGCTGCTACTCATTGCATCAGCATCGACTTGCCAGAGAGCCATTTTTAAATTAGCTTGCGGTAGGGATAATGCACTAGACATAATTTTTTATCCTTTTGGGAATTACCAAATTTTTACGAACATTTCACGAGGCGAAAATCCCCTAGACATTGCTCACCGATGCAGCCACATTTTGAGCAACTTTTTTAACCGTTAGGGATGCACGGTGCTATCTGGCATAGTTGCGCCAGTCAGATTTACATTGTTAAAATCTTTTAGGTTGCCTAAGATTGTTTTCAAGCCCGTTATTAAATTTTAATTTAATTTTTATGTATTGGAAAGTAGGAGAATGTCACAATTTGCCAGGAGTTAATAAAATTAGCTAGCCGTTAAAAGTCATATTTTGTCCTTCTTAGCCATAAAACGTCAGAAAAAGTCTGATACAATAGATAAAACCTCCTACATTTACCCAATAAATGGATGTTCAAGAACTCTTAAGGTTGGCCGATGGCTTGGTGTTCGCTAAGACCGGCAAACGATTGGACGATCTGCAACAGGCAGTAGTACGGGGAACGTGGCAAGGTAAAAGATACTCCGAAATTTCTAAAGAGGTTCATTGTACTGAACGCCATGTCAGAAATATTGCCTCAAAGTTATGGCAAACTCTTTCAGAAATATTAGATGAAGATGTAATGAAATCAAATTTGCGCTCCACAATGGAGAGGTATGAATTTTCTAAAGTTTCAAATTTTGGTTATTTTAACCTTGTCCAAAAAGGGAATATAAACGTCTGCACAGAAACCTCACACCCTCCAAAAACTCCACAACACTCACCCCCAACACAAACCTCACGTGAAAACAACACCCAACAAAAACTCGATTTAAGAGACGCACCAGATATCAAAACCTTCTACAACTGCACCCCTCAACTCACCGCCCTCGAAAACTCGATCGCCCGCCAAAACTGCCGCCTCCTCACCATCACAGGCATGGCAGGCACCGGCAAAAGCGCGATCGCCCGTAACCTCATCCCCCAAATTCAAACTCAATTCGATCGCATCATCTGGCTCAGTCTCCGCACCTCCCCACCCCTCGAAACAACCCTCAAAAATCTGATTCAATTTCTATCCGAGCGCACAGATATTAACTTTTCCACCAACATCGATGCTCAGTTGTCAATCCTAATAGAAAGATTGCGCGAAAATCGCTGTCTCATCATCCTCGATGACGTGCAGCAAATTCTCAGCAGCGGGCAACTTGCAGGAAATTACAAACCTGGATATGAAAACTACGGAACCCTATTTAAACTCATCGGCGAACTTCCCCACAATAGCTGCTTAATTCTCAATAGTTGGGAACCACCCTCAGACATAATCACATTCACCGACGATAATTCAGCAGTATGTTTATTGCAGTTAACCGGTTTAGGTGAAGCCGCCACAGAAATTCTCAGACAAAAGAGTTTGTTGGATGAACAAGCCTGGCCTGAATTGATTAACCTTTATCAAGGTAATCCCCTGTGGTTAAAATTAGTCGCTCAAACCATTAATAACTTATTTGGCGGTAGAGTCTCTCAATATTTAAGCTATCAACCAGTATTTTTAAGCGATGAATTGACACCGATATTGCAGCAGCACTATCAGCGGTTGTCGGAAATAGAAAAACAGGCGATTTCGCAACTTAGTAATGAAATCGAGCCTATTTTGTTTACCCAATGGATGGCAAAATATCAAGATTCGCAGCGCGACTTATGTAAAGCAATTCAATCTTTAGCCAGACGGGGAATTATCGAAAAATTGAGCTGTGAAACTGAAATCGTTTTCACGATTCCACCTGTGTTAAAACAGTATGTTAAAATGGTGGCAGATCCCCCCTAGCCCCCCTTAACAAGGGGGGGACAAGATTCTTTTCAAAGTCAACCCCTACTCCCCTTCTTAAGGGGGATTTAGGGGGATCTAGATATGTGCAACTACCCATTAAATTGGTATAAGTCCTAATCTAGCTAAATGAGAGCAAACCACTATCGCAACTCAAACCCAACCTAAACAAATGCTCACTTTCGATCGATTCATCAAGCAACTTCCAGATGAAGACGGACGCTATGAACTTGTTAATGGAGAAATTCTCAAAATATTACCAACAATCAGAGTGCACGAAAATGTAGCTGATTTCCTTGAAAATACGTTCCAAGACGAGGTAAAAAGACTCCACCTGAATTACAGGGTATCTGGCCGAATTGTAGTCAGGACATTAACCCCAAATGGTAAAGAACAAGGCCGCCATCCTGATGTTACAGTAGTAGACAAAACCCTCTGGGAATCGCAGCCCTTCGCCTATTCAGCACTAACTGATCCCCCACAATTAGTTGTAGAAGTTGTCTCAAAAAATTGGGAAGATGATTATATCGACAAGCTGGATGAATATCAGCGGCTGGGAATTTCTGAATATTGGATAGTCGATTATTTAGCTTTGGGTAGCAGAAACTATTTGGGCAACCCGAAAGAGCCGACTGTTTTTGTTTATCTACTTGATGAAAATGGCGTTTATCAAATGACTGCTTACCGAGGGACTGAGCGAATTATATCCCGAACTTTCCCAGAATTAGCGCTGACAGCAGAGCAAGTGTTGGATGTATGATATCAAATCTGCCGAAAAGATAAGGATAAAGCATTGCTCATTGGTTTTCGCTTCAACCGAAAGGCCGCCAGGGAATTAATTCCCTGGCTAATAGCTAAAGTCCTCTAAAGAGGACTAATGAGTAATGATTTCTTCAGTCCTCTTCAGAGGACTTAAGCTTTGAGGCAGGGGTTTCAACCCCTGACGGGCTCAGGGAAAGAGCGTCTCGAACAGGCAAGATGCCTGTTCCACAATAATTATTGGAGAGGTTTATTAAACTAAACTACGATCGCATCGCCTGTTTTTGCTCGGCCTTCAAATCGCGGTTGCTAGCAGCAGCCAACTCCGCATCCAACAGCGTCTTACCAGTCGCAGCCAAATACACATCATCCAAACTCGGCCGAGATTGAGCAATCCCAAAAGTAGGCAATCCCGCATCTTTTAAAGCTTGCTGAATAGTCACCAGCGCATCGCTTTGCGGTGTTACTACTAAATTGAGAGAATTTCCTTGAGCCGTATTGACAATTACTTCCTGCACAAAAGGCAAAGATTGCATCAGAGTTTTAGCTTTTTCAGCTTCTTCGATCGGCGAAAACTCCCGAATCCGCAGAGTCACCCGATCGCCCCCAACCCGATTTTTCAACTCCTCCGGCGTGCCCTGTGCAATCACCGTACCCTTGTCAATAATCGCCACGCGATCGGCCAAAGCGTCAACTTCTTCGAGATAATGGCTGGTAATCAACACCGTTGTACCTTCCTCCCGCAACTGCCGCAGGAAATCCCACACCACTACCCGGCTTTCAATATCCAGCCCGACAGTCGGTTCGTCTAACACCAAAACATCCGGCTGGTGAAGCAACCCAGCAGCCAAATCCAAGCGCTTGCGGATACCGCCGGAATAGGTGCCCGTCTTTTTATTTTCCCACTCCTCCAAACCGAGGAGTTTCACCATTTCGTCAATCCGCCCTTTAATCGTATTGCGCGGCAAATGGTAAAGCGCTGCTTGCAGTTGCAGGAGTTCCCGCCCCGTCAGCACCTTATCAAGAGCCACTTCTTGGGCGACGTAGCCTAGTCTTTGTCTGACAATTCTCGGCTGGCTGACAGCAGAAATGCCAGACACTTCAATGCGTCCGCTATCGGGGGCACTCAAAGTACAAAGTACCCGCAGGGTTGTGGTTTTGCCTGCACCGTTGGGGCCTAGCAAACCAAATATTTCCCCCGGTTCTACCTTGAAGGAAACATCTTTAACGGCTTCTACAGTGCCGTAGCGTTTCTGAAGATTTTCAATTAAAACGGCGGGAGCCATATATTTTGGGGATGAACTGGTTGTTAATATTTTGACACTTCTGAGCTCAAATTGCCGGAATGGTCGATCGACCAAAGCGACTGGCTGTGCTTGTACGATCGCACAATCCTCCTCAACCGGAAACAGATTCTAGTTTTGATTCTTAATATCAGTTTATAAAATATTAACTTTATAGCGGTTCTCAACCCTGATATTCATCAGTTTTCCCACTATTTAATCTCCCATCTCAAATCATGTCCGGTCAATTAACCATGATTCCTATAGGGGCGGGTTCACCAAGATATTGAATAGAAACGGGAAAATCTGTAAACCCGCCCTGGCCTTTAATCGCGGTCAATCGATCGGACATGATATCAAATCCAAAAAATTATGAGTTTTGAGTTAATTATAACTTCTCAGTTAGTAACTCAAAACTCACAAGTTTTCAACAAGTAGAGATGCACCCGAAACCTGTTACTTTATAATTATCTCTACCTATAGGCTGATGTGTAGCGAGATTTTGATAATTAACACACTGGTCACACACATCACACTTTCGAGCCAACTATTAAACACAAAAAACTTCCCGAATTGGCAAGTTCTACTTGTAACGAGTTCCCCAAAAATGTAACTGTAGGCCCGTGAGCTCAACCCCGATAGTTATCAGTAATCACCAACTCTTTAATCGAAAATCGAAAATCGAAAATCGAAAATGGTATTAACTCCCCCAAAGGGAGTGGCTGCCAGGTCTTTAATCGACAATTTTTACCCAACCGCGGCGAACGTTGTACAGCAGTCGGTTGATGATGGCATACTCATCTTCATTCAGTGTTCTTTCTAAGAGTGCAGATCTGAGCTGTCTCCGGTCGTGGCGAGTCACGACGCTGGAGAACATGACCTGACCAAATAACTCTTCGAGTGTCATTTGGGATACTGACATGATAAACCTCCTAGTTGATTGAGACAGATAAAATTTTAACAGGCTTGTTGTATTTGTATTATCCACTCTGGGAGGGACTTCAAAGGCGATCGAAAACATTGACACGGTGTGATTTTTTGGTTAAAAATCTGTGACCGAGACTTTGATGCCCAGTGACTTGGATCTCTTAAATTGGTGATGCTTGTCACGGAAGTCAGAAGTCAGAAGTCAGAAGTCAGAAGTAAGAGGGAAAAAGACCCTTGCAGCGCGATCGCCCTCAAAAAGTCTCCATCTCGTCCTCATGGCTTCTCAACCTTATTTTCCCCTATGCCAATTTTCCAGCTAATTGAGGCATTGGTCAATAGTCGCCACAACCGACTCTGCCAAATCTTTCAGTGCGTAACCCCCCTCCAAACCAAAAGCTATGCGGCTGGTGAGTTGCAGGCAGTATCCGGTGAAAGTACCGAAATCTGACGGCATCAGAGTCATGCTCGCCAGCGGATCGGACGCAGTAGCGTCATAACCGGCGCTGACAATCAACAAATCCGGTTCAAATTTTGACAAAAAAGGCACGACAAGAGATTCAAAGGCGCTCAGGTATTCAGCTATGCCACTGCCGGGATAGAGGGGAATGTTCAGCACGTTGTCGTAGGCACCGCGCTCCTCGGCATCTCCTGTTCCCGGATAGCACGGAGATTGGTGCAGGGAACAGTAGGCAATTTGGCGGCAGCTTTCCACCAAAGATTGAGTGCCGTTGCCGTGGTGCACGTCCCAGTCGAGGATGGCGACGCGGTTGATTCCCGGCTGTTCCAAGGCGTAGTGAGCGGCGATCGCAGCATTGGAAAACAAGCAAAAACCCATCGCGCGGGCTTTTTCGGCGTGGTGTCCCGGCGGCCTGGCCAGCACAAAAGCCGGTTCCCCCGCAACCACCACTCGATCGACCCCATCGAGCCAAGCACTCGCCGCTAGCAGCGCTACATCGTAACTTTCAGCAGAAATCGGCGTATCACCGTCGAGGTAGCCGCCTCCCCGATGAGCCAAATGTTCGACTTCTTTGATGTATCTTTGCGAGTGAACTTTTTTGATAGCCGAGAACAGTTGTTGTTCGCGCTGCGCCACTGGGGTGGGCAGTTGCCACTCAATTTGATCCGCCCAAGGAGCAGCTTTCAGAGCATTGACGATCGCCGTTAAACGTTCTGGTCGCTCTGGGTGAAGCATTCCAGTCTTGTGCAGCAAGAAATCTTCGGAGTAGATGACGGGTAGCATCGGCTGATTTTAGATTTTAGATTTTAGATTTTAGATTTTTAGTTTGCTTTAAGAAGGCCTTCGGTTTTGTGAAATTAAAATTGCGATCGAGTAACCATTTTAATTTCTTATAGGGCCGTCAAAAAAACTCACCAAAGCATGAAAGCCTTCCCCTAAAAAAACCTTTCTAGCTTTTGCCAATTGATGACTAAATCACCAACTGCCAACTTACGAATTTCCCTTGTTTCGTCCCTTAAATTTTCTGGCAACTTTCCCATAAATTCCAAGGCAAATTGTGATATAATTTCAGGAGTAATTTGCAATATTTGGCAGCTCTACTGAATCCAAACCGATTTTATCGCATATTTGAGATTTATAGCGGTCAAATTTAAATTTTTAACGGAGTTTTTCAACCTATGAGTATGTCTGAGTCGCGGATAATCCCGACGGATCTGGGTGGTGAGATGTCCCGATCGTACTTGGAATACGCCATGAGCGTAATAGTCGGTCGGGCCCTACCAGATGCCAGGGACGGTCTCAAGCCCGTTCACCGACGCATTCTCTACGCCATGAACGAATTGGGCTTGACTCCCGATCGACCTTTCCGCAAATGCGCCCGCGTCGTGGGGGAGGTGCTGGGCAAGTATCACCCGCACGGAGATACAGCGGTTTACGACGCCCTGGTGCGGATGGCTCAGGATTTTTCCATGCGGGAACGCCTGATCAACGGCCACGGCAACTTCGGCTCCGTTGACAACGACCCGCCCGCTGCCATGCGGTACACCGAATGTCGCCTGACAGCTTTGACTAGCGACTCCATGCTGCGCGACATCGACTCGGAAACAGTTGATTTCGGCGACAACTTCGACGGTTCCCAGCAAGAACCCCTCGTACTCCCGGCACGTATCCCCCAAATTTTGCTCAACGGTTCCTCCGGCATTGCTGTAGGGATGGCCACCAACATTCCGCCGCACAATTTAGGCGAAATAATTGACGGTTTAGTAGCGCTAATCCACAATCCAGCACTTACTGACCTGGAATTGATGCAGTACATCCCCGGCCCGGACTTTCCCACCGGAGGGCAAATTCTGGGTAGAGGCGGCATTCGCGATGCTTACACCACCGGGCGCGGTTCGATTACAATGCGCGGAGTCGCCGGCATTGAAACCATCGAACATCCCGGCCGCCCCGACAAAGAAGCAATTATTATCACCGAATTGCCTTACCAAACAAACAAGGCAGCCCTAATTGAGAAAATTGCCGAACTTGTCAACGACAAAAGATTAGATGGAATTTCCGACATTCGCGACGAAAGCGATAGAGACGGAATGCGGATCGTGATCGAACTCAAGCGCGACGCCTATCCCCGCGTCGTCCTCAACAACCTCTACAAACAAACACCCCTCCAAGCCAACTTTGGAGCCAATATGTTAGCGCTAGTAAACGGGGAACCCCAACTACTGACGCTCTCCCAATTCCTCAATGTCTTCCTAGACTTCCGCATTGAGACAATTACTCGCCGGACTCAATATGAGCTCCGCAAAGCAGAAGAACGCGACCACCTTCTGCAAGGCTTATTAATTGCCCTAGACAACTTAGATGCAATTATTCACCTAATTCGCGCCGCTGCCGACTCCGCAGCAGCGAAACAAGAATTGATGGATAATTACGGTCTTTCCGAACAGCAATCAGACGCAATTCTCCAAATGCAGTTACGGCGTTTAACAGCATTAGAAGCACAAAAAATTCAGCAAGAACACGAAGAACTGCGAGCGAAAATCGCCGATTTGGAAGATATCTTAGCGCGGCGGGAACGCATCTTAGAAATCGCCGAATTTGAAGCAGTCGAAATCCAAACCAAAATTGCCACTCCTAGACGCAGCGTCATCGAACACGCCGAAGGAGAAATCGATGAAAGAGATTTAATTGCCAACGAACAAGCAATTATTCTGATCACCGAGCAAGGCTACATCAAGCGGATGCCGGTCAGCACTTTCGAGGCCCAAAGTCGCGCTACTCGCGGCAAAGCAGGCGCGAAAATGAAAGAAGACGACGGAGTAGAACATTTCCTTTCCTGCTGCGATCACGATAGCGTTTTGTTCTTCAGCGACAGGGGCGTAGTTTACTCTGTCAAAGCTTATCAAATCCCCGTCTGTTCCCGAACAGCCCGCGGCACTCCTGTGGTGCAACTGCTGCCGATTCCTATAGAAGAAAAAATCACTTCTATGGTGTCAGTGACAGAATTCACCAGCGAAGAATACTTGGTCATGCTGACTCGCGGCGGCTACATTAAGAAAACCGCACTTTCCGCTTTTGGCAACATCCGCACTAATGGATTAATCGCAATTTCTCTAGAAGAAGGCGACCAACTGCGCTGGGTACGGAGAGCAAAAGTTGGTGACAGCATCATCATCGGTACGCGCCAAGGTATGGCAATTCATTTCCGCACCAATCACGAACAGTTGCGCCCAGTCGGCCGCGCGACGCGGGGTGTAAAATCAATGAAATTGCGATCGGGCGATGAGTTGATCAGCATGGACATATTGCCGAGTTCAATTGTTGCCGAAATTGCTGAATTGGAAACTGAAGAGTCGGAATTTGAAGGGGCAGAAATTGCTCTGTTAGAAACGGGGGACTCGGAATTTGAAGTAGCAGAAATTGCTGAATTGGAAACTGAAGATCCGGAATTGGAAGATGAAGAATTAGAACTGCAAGCCGAGGAAATTGAAGGCGAAGATGCCGAAGAAATTCCGACAGTTAGCAGCGAAGTTCCTTCGGTGTTGGTAATCACTACCAACGGCTATGGCAAGCGGGTTCCAGTTTCTCAATTCCGCCTACAAAGACGGGCTGGCAAGGGATTGACGGCTACTAAATTCAAGTCGAAAAAGGGTAAGGATCAGGTAGCTGCCCTGCGAATTGTCAACGAAGATGACGAATTGATGATTATTACCAACCGAGGTATTATTATCCGTCAGGCTGTGAGTGCAATTTCTACTCAATCGCGCACAGCAACGGGTGTGCGGGTGCAGCGGTTGGACGAGGATGATTCGATCGTAGCTGTGGCTTTGGTGCCGCCTGCGGGTGAAGAATCTGCCGAAGAATCGGCATCTGAGGAAGCCGTAGAAGAGTAAAAGTTAATGGTTTGTAGGGTGCGCTTCGGTGCACCTTACTGCTGTTGAAGGTTCAAAGTGCGATCGCCCCTACTCTGAAGTTTTCCCTCAAAAGTCAAAGATTTTTTCCGGTGAGGTAATGATGAGTCAACTCCAAACCCAACTACTAACTGATACCTGGGTTACAGCGACTTGGGATGAATATATAGAAATTATTAAACAGCCGGAGTACGATCGAGCAAAATGCTACTACTACAACGGACAGTTGAGGATTGAAATGGCAGCAGTCGGGCCAGATCATGCTGATGACAACGGAATTATCGTCATCTTAATCAATTTATTTGGCATTGCTAAAGGTATAAAAATGAGACTGCTGGTCAACTGTAGCTACGCCAAAACAGGTGTCAGAGGCGCTCAACCTGATGCTTCTTACTACATCGGAGACCGGGTACAAACGGCACCTCGCGGCAGTTCTGTAGTGAATTTAGATAGCGCATTTTCCCCAGATTTAGCAATTGAAATTGCCGACAGTTCTCTCGTTGACGATTTGGGTACCAAAAGAATGATTTATGAAGAATTAGGAGTGTCTGAATATTGGGTAGTAGACGTACAAAAAGCGCAAGTTATTGCTTTCAAAATAATTGCTAACCGGGGAAGCGAACGTCTGACGGAATCTCAAGTTTTGCCGGGGCTAAAAGTTGCTTTATTAGAGGAAGGTTTGCGCCGCAGTCGCCAGAAGGACAATACAGAAGTAGGCAACTGGTTTTTAGAGGAAGTTCGAGGGAATCGTCAATAGTGCGATCGACTGCATTCTTTTTTTAACTGGAGGCTAGAAACCCGGTTTCTACGAGTTTTGTGAACAGGAACGAGAAATATAGGAAGAAACCGGGTTTCTGATGTCTGCGTGTGTCCTGGACACGGCAATGCCATGTCCGGCGCTTGAATCGTTGACAATCGAGCCCATAATTGCTATAGGATAATAGAATCAAAAAGTTAATAACAAAAGTCTGTAAAAATGCCTTATTTAACAGCAGCAAACGACATCAAAGAACTTATAGCTAAATTTTCCCAAGCTAAAATCCTGTGGGTGGATACAGAAATCGCTGACTATAAATCCAACCCCAGATTATCTCTGATTCAGGTGTTAGCTGACTCCACAGATTCGACGGGAGATGCCACTTTTCTACTAGATGTCTTGGATCAACCTGAATTGGCCAAAGATTTCATCAACCAAATCATGGTCAATCCAAATATTGAAAAAGTCTTGCACAACGCCAGCTATGACATCCGATTTCTCGGCAATGACGACGCTCAAAATGTCACTTGCACATTAAAAATGGCGAGAAAGATTCCAGCTTACATTCTGCCCTTACCTAATCGACAACTCAAAACTTTAATAGAAACACTTTGCGGCATTGCTTATGTCGATAAAACAGAACAAAGCGGCGATTGGGCAAAGCGTCCCCTGACCGAGAAGCAGCTAGAATATGCCAAGATGGACGCGGTTTATTTAACAGGAGTGCATCGCCGCCTGCTAGAAATCCTTGCCCAATGTTACCCTGATCCCGCAACGGAAAACTTGACAGCATTGGGCGAAAAATATCAGAAAATAGAATCTCAGTGGAAGCCACTAGATTCAGAAATCGCTGAAGTTAAAGAACGATTTAAAGCGGGGATGCTGGCGCAAAATCTCAAAGATAGTTCTTATTTTCAGCTTTCCAGTTCGATAACGATGAAAGTTGATTTTATGACGCTGGCCAGACTGACGCAAACTGAGGGAATTGAGTTAAATTTTCCGGTGACGCTGACGAAAGAAATTCAAAAACAGTTAGGCCAACTCATCGCCGATCCATCTTTGGAAGTTGAGGATATTGCTAGTTGGCGGTTAAATTCTAATGTACAGCAACGGCGAAAATCTACTAAGAAAATTGCGCCGGAACCGGCTAGCGAGGATTTAACAGCATTGGGGAAAAGGTATCAAGAAATTTTGCCTGAATGGAAGTTGCTGGATTCTGAAGTGGAGCATCTGAAAGAGCGCATTAAAAAAGCAATGTTGGTGCAAAATCAGGAAAATACTCCCCATTTTAAGTTATCCAGTTCCTCTATTTTAAAGGTAGATTTTGCTAGCTTGGCAAAACTTGCGCTATCTGTGGGAGTTGAGTTAGATTTTATGGTGACGCTGACTCAATACATCCAAAAGCGGTTAGCGGAAGCAATTAACAAAATTGATGTGCAAATTGAGTATATTACGAGTTGGCGAATGACGGCGAAGACTGTGGAAGATGAAGAGGAAGAAATTCCGTTTTAACTACTAAAATATCACATTTTATCTCATTTTTATGTGTTCTATGGGGGCTGGGAGCGTGACAAAAATGTCTAGGAACAAGACCGAATAAGGGTGGCAGCCTGTATATCCTGTTGATAAAAGCGACGTTTATTACGAGTTAAATTCATTAACTCTTGTACAAATTCAGAATATTTATCCAAATAATTCACCCAGTCCTCTCCATCTTGCGCCAACGCATCCATGTAATCCCTCTGTGGTATTTTTTGCTTTGTTCTTTAGGTGGAACTTCCCCGCTTTGGGGCAGGGCTGTTTCATTCGAGCTAGGGGCAAACCCCCCGTGGTTGCCCCGATATTTGAAACAGCGATTCCCTCGTCCGTGGAGAGGGTAGGCACGGGGCACTACCCCTACAAAACGATGATTTCCCTGAGAATGAAACAGCCCTACCTGCAGCCAAGTCCGATCGCCGAAACTTCCAAATTGCTGTTGCCAAGTTTGCGCGTTTGCATGATGACTCCTTCGAGGTTCCACCTCGGTTATTCAGATTTAAGGGATGCCATATCGATACAGAAGCGGTATTTCACATCGGACTTGAGCAGTCTTTCGTAGGCTTCGTTGACCTTCTGGATGGGGATGACTTCGACATCGGCAGTGATGTTATGTTCGCCGCAGAAGTCGAGCATCTCCTGGGTTTCGGCGATGCCGCCGATGCTAGAGCCGGAGAGACTGCGGCGGCCCATGATCAGGCTGAATGCCGAGACATCCAGGGGATTCTCCGGTGCGCCAACCAGGGTGATGTTACCGTCGAGGCCCAGCAGGTTGAGATATGCGTTGATGTCGTGCTTGGCTGAAACGGTGTCGAGGATGAAATCGAAGCTGCCAGCGTGCTTTTGCATTTCGTCGGCATTGCGGGAGACCACGACTTCGTGGGCACCGAGGCGGAGCGCATCTTCCGTCTTACCGGGCGAGGTGGTGAAGACGACGACATGAGCGCCGAAGGCACGAGCGAACTTCACGCCCATGTGTCCCAATCCTCCCAGACCGACCACGCCAACTTTCTTGCCCTCGGTAACGCCCCAGTGGCGCAGGGGCGAGTAGGTGGTGATCCCGGCGCAGAGGAGTGGCGCAACCCCGGCGAGATCGAGGTTATCTGGAACGCGCAGGACAAAGCGTTCATCGACGACGACGCTATCAGAGTAGCCACCATAGGTGACTGGAGCAGTCTTGTGCTTGTCTGGGGAATTGTAGGTGAGGGTCAGGTTCGGACAGAACTGTTCAAGGTTAGCTTTGCACTGGGGACAGGTTCCATCCGAATCAACCATGCAGCCGACTCCTGCCAGATCACCAGGCTTGTACTTGGTAACTGCCGAGCCAACCTGAGTGACCCGTCCCACCATCTCATGACCGGGAACGATCGGGTAGGTAGTAGACATGAAGTCGCTCCACTCATTACGAACCGAATGGACATCGGAGTGACAGATGCCGCAGAAGAGAATTTCGATCTGTACGTCGTGTTCGGTTGGATCGCGCCGTGCGATCGTGTCGGAGGCTAGCGGTGATGTTGCACTGGCTGCGGAGTAAGCTTTCGTGTTGTACATAAATTGATGCTCCTATTAATTTACTTTTGGTGCCTGGTATTGTTCGTCGCTGGCCTTTTCCATCCAGTCCAGGGGCTTGCCGTCGAGTACCTCCTGAGTGGCGATATGAGTCATCGCCGTTAGCAGTAAAGGTGGGGATGGCGACAATGCTTTGTTGTCGTGCGTTTAGGGTTCGATCGTGTTGGCGGCGAACATCACTGCACCGTTTGGCCGCCATCGATGACCATAGCGTGACCGATTATGAAGGCAGCCGCGTCCGAGCACAGCCAGAGGACTGCCGCAGCGATCTCCTCGGGTTTGCCCATCCGTCCGACCGGCTCCTCCGCGACCACCTTCGCGCGCCCTTCGTCTGTGCCGCCGGTGAAGCGACCCATCATCGGGGTGTCGATGTAGCCGGGACAGACGGCGTTGACGCGGATGTTCTGCGCGGCGTAGTCGAGGGCTGCTGCCTTGGTCAGTCCGATCACGCCATGTTTCGCGGCGGTGTACGCGGGGCTACCCTTGATGCCGATGATTCCCGCGCCCGAGGACGTGTTGACGATCGCGCCGCCTCCCTGCTTGAGGATCAGCGGGATCTCGTGCTTCATGCACAGGAAAACGCCGCGGAGGTTGATGTCGATAATCCGGTTCCACTCCTCCTCCTCGTACTCCGCAGTCGGAGCTGCCTTCCTCGGCTCGATGCCCGCGTTGTTGAAGGCGAAGTCCAGCCGCCCGAAAGCCTCAACGGTCTTGTCCAGAGCCGCCTTCACGTCCTGTGCCCGCGT
The DNA here is from genome assembly GCF_036705045.1 of Microcoleus sp. BR0-C5. Classification (NCBI taxonomy): domain Bacteria; kingdom Bacillati; phylum Cyanobacteriota; class Cyanophyceae; order Oscillatoriales; family Microcoleaceae; genus Microcoleus; species Microcoleus sp. BR0-C5. Next base: position 105,525 of record NZ_JAUBTR010000004.1, on the reverse strand, counting down.
CACGTCGCACCTGACGGCGATCGCCCGACCGCCGAGTTCTTCGATCGTGTGAGCTGTTTCTTGATTGCCCTGTTCTGAGATGTCAGCGACCGCCACGCTGGCACCTTCACGGGCAAAGGCCAGCGCAGTAGCTCGACCGATGCCGCTCGCTCCTCCGGTCACAAACGCAACCTTTCCTGTGTAGCTGCCATTCTCGTTCTTTGTCATTTTTTACTCCTTTTGTTGCCCATTAGGGAAGTCTTTATTGGAACTTCCTTTTCTTACTCGATCGGCTCCAGTGTTGCTTTTACAGAGCCAGGTACATTGAATGCTCCTACGCCAGCATCGATCTTGCCGATCGCGATGATGCCGGGGTCAGGGATTTCTTCTTCGTCGTGGCGATAATAAATAGCCACATCAGGACCGGGAGACCAGTAAATGATGTCTCCAACTTCATAGGTTTTGGTTCGCTCACCCTCCTCCGAAATTGCTCTCGGCAGGCGGGCAAACTTTTCTCTTCCAAACAAATCGTTCATCGTCAGCGTTAATGGCAGCAGGGAAACAAAATCCCGAGTGGTTTTACTGTCGGTCAGCGTGGCTGTAACGGCTTTGTCTCCGACCTTGATGATTATCTTCATACTGCTTGTCTGCTTGGTTGATAGGTCAGTCGGCAGCTTCGACGAGGCACTGCTAGGCATCCTGTTGTCGGCACGGCAGGCTGAGTAACTCAGGGACATCGCTAGGGCGAAGACCAAAATCAGCATTCTCTTCTGACAGTTTTTCCCCTTGATGGGAAACCATCTCAAAAGCCTCAAGATTTTCCTCGATACTGCTCGTCGCTGACCTGTTCCATCCATTCCACAGGCTTGCCGTCGAGCCATTCCTGAATGGCGATGTGCGTCATCGCTGTGGTTGCTGTGGCACCGTGCCAATGCTTCTCACCCGGCGAGATCCAGATCGCGTCCCCCGGCCGAATTTGCTCGATCGCACCACCCCAGAGCTGTGCGAGACCGCAGCCAGCAGTCACAATTAGCGTCTGGCCCAACGGGTGGGTGTGCCATGCTGTCCGAGCGCCGGGCTCGAAGGTGACGCTGGCACCAGACGTGCGTGCTGGTTCGTGCGCCTCGAACAGGGGGTCAATGCGGACAGTGCCGGTAAAATACTCGGCCGGCCCTTTTGCAGAAGGCTGTGAGCCACTTCTTTTGATGTCCATTTGGTTAATTCCTTCAATTAATGCCATTTTGGTTGCGACCCCAATCTTAGAGATTGAGCACTAATCGCTTCTCTATCAATAGGGATGGATTTTTTAAGAAGCAAGGTTAGCTTTGAGGACATTTTGGTTGTCACTCAGCAGGTTTCTTGCCCAATCAAAACAGAGTTTTCTCTTGTATAAAAATCCAGACGCTTGCAATTCGCCGGAATCGTTTTTCATTGCTTTAGCCTCATTCTAAGAATCCTCAAGGGCAAGCAATAGAACGATCGTCTAAGATTGTTGTACAATCCTGCAAACTTAGAAATGAACGCTGCCAAAACGAGTGAAAAGTCCGCTAGGTCGTTTATTAACGACCAGCAGGCTCTTCGCGAGGCAGATAGAGCGCAAGCCCACAGAGACGAACTGACTGAGGCGATTCCTCATGATGGGACGATTGAGCCACTGAAGGGATTGCACTTCAATCGATCCTCCTCACCTTCGGAATGCGTTGATAGTGTCTCTATCCCTGCCTTTTGTGTCATTGCCCAGGGCAGCAAAGAAGTTCTTCTGGGCTGCGATCGCGCTTCAGTACGACCCGATGCATTATTTGTTTGGTACGATCGAACTGACGTGAGTTTATTGGATGTGCCTCTGCTGGATGCTGACTATATAGAACCCATTTGAGATCTTTTAGGCGATCTCGTCTGACAGCGGATGGGTGAGTGAAAGCACTATATCTATAAGTCACAACTTTATTTCCAGATAATATCCCCCATAGGGATGATATCCCGAAAGTTTCCATCTATTACTCCTCATATGGGATGATAGATGGAAACTATTAACGAGACGCTCGACTTTCAGCCAATATTTTCCTGGATATTACCCCAGTTTGGGTGACTATACGGAAACTTTCCGTATAATAAATAGTTCGACCGCTAGATTCTCTTTAATACCATAGGAATACCCGTCTCAGTTAATACCTCTTTGACAATGTACGAGAAAAAGTTATTACATGAAATTGTTCACTGTCCTCATGCACGCAAGTGTCTAGAAGCTCCTTCTATTGAGAATCCATGTTGTGAAATTGTTAGTTATCAAAGACCCCTCGATCTAGCAGAGTTTCAAGTGCCTGAACCTTGGAGTGGGCATATCGAACAAGCACCTATTCTTTTTTTGAGTTCAAATCTATCAATTGATTCTGATGAAGTCTACCCCACTTGGCATTGGTCAGATAACGATATAGACGATTACTTTAGTCATCGTTTTGGAGGAGGACAAAAAGATTGGATTATGAATGGCACGAAATCATTGCTGAGGGATGGTACATATAGTCATGCTGTTAAATTTTGGGCAGCAGTTCGTCAACGTGCGATTGAACTACTTCAACGAGATGTTAATCCAGGAAACGATTACGCGCTCACTGAAATAGTGCATTGTAAATCTCCTGCTGAAATTGGCGTAGCACAAGCACAGGATCAATGTGTAGACGCGTATTTGTTGAGAACTTTAGAACTATCAAGAGCAAAAGTGGTTGTAGTGCTAGGAACGCGCGCAAAGCAAGTGATTCAAAGTCAATTTAATATTTCCTCAACAGCTTCTATATCCGAGTCCATTAAGATAGGGAAGCATGAAAGATTTTTTGCTTTTCTTCCGCATCCAAATGCGCGGAGCTATCGTTCTTTTGCTAAGTGTTTACAGGATGATGAACTTGAAAGGCTACGTGCTTCTTTGCGGTGATATTAAAATGTAGCGAGGGATGCGCGCAGTCGAACAACGCCCATGCACACCGACCGACAAGAGTTAAGCAGTTATGAGTCAGAGTTTTTTGGCAGCGGGTGATGGGCAACGTTATTACAGGGAAATATTAGGCAACTTTGGCTCTGTATAACTGCAATCCTCTCTAGCTGGCGATCGCCAATTGCTAAAAAGATCTCAAATGGGTTCTATAGCGGTTCTCAATAAAATGAGGTACACACCGCTCGTAACTGATGCCCACGGAGGCCTATGCCCACGGAGGCCTATGCCCTATGCCCGCGAGAGCACCTCATGTTACTGAGAAAGGCTATACCTCTTCCTTCCTAGTTTCAACCGAACTCAGCGCCGCTTTGAGGGTATGCCAAGCCAAAGTTGCACACTTAACCCGCATCGGATATCGGGAAACACCTTGCATGATATTGAGTTTCTCCAACGGAGGCTCAAACAGAGTATTTCCCGCTGCCATCTCGCGGAACTGTTCTACCATTAAAAGAACCTGTGAAATAGTTTTACCTTTGATAGCGATCGCCATTAAGTCAGCAGAAGCAAGGCACAAAGCACAACCTGCACCTTCAAATTTAATATCTGCAATTTTACTTTCTGCTTCATCTAGTAGCAGCGTTAAATCAACCACATCACCGCAATAGGGATTTTCTCCTCGGTGTTGACGGTGTACTGGGTTAGTTTTTCCTTTGTTTTGCGGTTTTCTGGCGTGTGTCAAAATTACTTGTTGGTAAATTTGGCGATCGTTAGTTTTCATAATCTATTCACTCTTTAAAATTATTTAAGAGCAACTGCTTGTAATCGTCCGGGGTATCAATATCAATCGCCGCTTCTGGTATTAGCAGAATCAATCCTGTATCTATATATTTTTTTATTAACGCTTTTGCACCTTTATCTCCTTCAAGCTGCATCAGTTCTGGAAATAAGGCATTGCTAAACAGGGCAGGTACGCCTGTAGTTTCGTTATACTTTGAGGCAATAATTACTTTTTGCGTTTCTTGATAAGACTGAATCAATTGATTGAAAATCTGCGGAGAAACTAGCGGCTGATCTGCAAGTGAGATGATAACTGCATCAAGTTTAGAGTGAGTCTTCAGTAGCATACTAATACCAGCGCGAATAGAAGAAGACATTCCCTCTTGCCATTGGGAGTTCTCGACAACTTGCACTGCCTTGGGCATTAGTTCCGGTTTAATTTGTTCTGCATAAGCTCCCAGGACTACTATAATAGGTTGGCAAAGAGAAGCTAAGGCAACTTCCACCGCATGGAGTATCAGGCTGCGTCCTTGATAAGAAAGCAATTGTTTTGGTCTTCCCATGCGGGTTGCAGATCCAGCAGCGAGAATAATTAGACCAATTTTAAATACCATACCCAAGTTTTGAATTTTTGATTGTTAAAAACATACTCGTATTAGCCATTATTTTTTTGATTGTTGACTATTGATTGAATCATGAATTGGTACAGGACGATTTCTTAAAAAACCACCTTGATGCTTTGCTGTTACTGCTTGAATTTCGGCGATTATCGCCAGAGCAATCTCTTCGGAATTATCTGCCCCAATGTCGAGTCCCACCGGACTGTATAAATTTTGTTGCTGTTGTGGAGTGGGGATAATTCCTTCTTGTTGTAGTTCTTGCAATAATCGGGCTGTTCTTTTCTTAGGGCCAAGTATACCTAAGTATTTTAAGCCAGAAGGCAATAACACTCTCAGCAATTCCAGATCGTCTAAATAATTATGAGTCATAACTACAGCAACAGTACGCTCATCTATTTCGATTTCTTTTAATACATCTTGAGGAGAACAAAATTTAACTCGATCGGCTTCTTGAAAACGCTTTCGGCTTGCTTCCCGTTGGCGGTTATCAACTACAGTAATATGCCATCCTAACTGTTTGCCAAAGCGAACAACGGGAAGAACGTCATACCCAGCACCCAAAATTACCAGCGACAGCGGCGGCCCAATGACTTGAATAAAAACTTCAACTTTCCCGCCTGTTAACTGATATTGTTTCCCTACCGAGGTTTTGTGTTGAAGTGCTGCTTGTGTATCCCTTAAAACCGCTGCTGCTAATTCCTCATCGCTGATGTGGTTGATGATATCTGAATTTAGTAGCAAGCGATCGCCTATTTGAGATTTGCTTTCACCCTCTATATTAAATACAGTTGCAATAGCACTCTCAAACCGAGTATCAAGGCATTTGTGGACAAAACTAATTTGGTTCGGCTCGTTTACTGGCAACGATTCAATCAAAACATAAGCAATGCCTTGACAGCCAAGCCCCAATCCCCAAATTAAATCTTCCTCGGAGGTGGAATCATACTTAACCACACAGGGACTACCAGTGTTCATTACCTGCTGTGCTTTCTCAAATACATCACTTTCCAAACAGCCACCGCTAATTGCACCTACTATCAAGCCATCTGCACTCATCAACATTCGCGCACCTGGACGGCGATAAGTTGAACCTTCCACTTTAACTAAAGTTGCTAAGGCTAGCTTTTGCGTGGTGTCTTTTACTTGCTCTAAAGCAGCCATAATATCGTGTATTTCTTTCATTGCTCAGCCTATAAATTTTTGTATTTCACTGTTTAAGTTGGATTATAAGGACTTCAGCATAGGGGACGATATAACGATACTTGCAAGTTATTGTACAATCCTGCAAAATTCTTCTTCTAAATTAATCATGGGACGAGCCTGTAAAGCTTTGGTCTGATGACTTTTAGCTTTTACCTGCTTGTCCCTTTCTTATCCCGAACTCACGTTACATACAAATCACACGGTTCACGCGAACCCCGAAATCGGCATCCGGATTTGTCGTAGCGTCACCAAGTCGCTCTTGCAGCACTGCAACTGCTAAGTCCCGGCGCTTTGGCGATCGTGATGCGTCGGCAGATGCCAGCGCTGCCGCCATCTGTTCGCGCGTGAGATCGGTGCAATAGCACGGCGTGCCTGGTTGCTGACGCCACGAATCGGCGATCGTGCCCGCGTCGAAAGCATCAAGCCCGGTGTCTTCGACGAGGGCCATCGCCACGGAGCGATCGTTCTCGCGGTCAGCAGCCACAGGGAGGGCAATACGGCCAGGGCTCCCAGCAGGCTTGCCCTTGGTGGCGAAGGAGCCAGACCCGATCGCGTTCCACGCCTTGGCGATCGGCCGGCCTAGCTGTTCGGCCACCCAAAGGCTCTCAACCTGCCCGGCCTCGATAGCATCGATATTGTCGTCGCGATGGGGATAGTAATTCGACGTGTCGATGACGACTGTCTCGGCTGGTAGGTTGGCGATTAGCGGCGCGATTGTGGGAATACGGTTGAGAGGGATCGAGAGGATCACCGCGTCAACGTCCTCCAGCGCTTGGGCCGTCAAGACCGCGCGTGCGCCGAAAGCCAGCACATCGGCCTCGATCGTCTCTGGGCCGCGAGAGTTTGCCACCTTCACGTCATGTCCGGCCGCACTGAGTTTGCGTGCCAAAGTCTTCCCGATATGGCCAGTGCCCAAGATCCCGATGTTCATTTTATCCATGATCAATAATCCTTTTACGGAGTTGTTTGACGGGGTATTGCCAGCCCGTTCAAGGTGTCGCGAAGCTCGGCAAGGTCTTCATCGGAGAGACGGCAGGCCGTCTCGATCTTTTCAGGGATCGAGCACGCTGCCTCGCGGAGTGCCTCGCCCGCTTCTGTCAGCTCGATAAGAACGCGGCGTTCGTCCTGTTGGTCACGGGTGCGCGTCACCAACCCCGCGCTCTCCAGGCGCTTTAAGAGCGGCGTCAAGGTTCCGTTATCCATACCGAGTTCTTGCCCTACTTCCCCAACAGTGCGCGGGGTGCCCTCGTAGAGAGCCAGCATGACCAGAAACTGAGGATAGGTCAGGCCCAAAGGCTCAAGAAAGGGCCTATGAAGCCGAATGACGCGGTTCGACGCACTATAGAGGGCAAACGAAAGCTGCCTCCCCACCTGTCGCCGTTGGTTGATGTTCGAGTTGTTATCCATTTAAAAATCCAGTCAACAACTATTATATAGCGCACTACATAATAGTTCAATACCTATAATTCACTTTTTTCTGGACCAGTCTTGCACCCATTGCCATGCGTTGCACCAAGGCGACGGTACGAAGATTCTTCCACACTGCCCACCGTTGCCAGCGCGCACCGTTCCCCCTGACGTTCGCGGAGGCGATCGCTGCGACTACCGCTGGCACTTCATTCAACAAATGACCTGACTCACAGCAGCTTGTCCGGCGTAATCGGCAGGTCCCTGATGCGTTTGCCCGTGGCATGAAAGACAGCGTTGGCGATCGCCGCCGGGATGCCCACCATACCGAGTTCGCCCATGCCCTTGACACCGAGCGGATTGACGACTTTATCCTCCTCCTCAACGAATATCGTATCGATCTCCAAGACATCGGCATTAACCGGCACGTGATAGTGCTGCAAATTCGGATTCATAATCCGCCCGTAACGGTGGTCGATTTCAGTCGCCTCTTGCAGCGCCATACCAATGCCCCACACAACGCCGCCGATTTCCTGGCTGTGCGAGGCCTTCGGATTCATAATCTTGCCGCAGGCGCTTACTTCAATTGCGCGCGTAACGTGGACAGTCCCCACATCCGGATCGACCTTCACTTCAACGAACTGCGCGCCGTGCGCCAACGTCGCATACTTCTGGCGATCCTCTGAGGGACGCGACTCGAATGTTTCCGTGATTGCGGTGAGATTATTACGCTTCATCACTGCGGAGATGTTGACGGAACGATCCGGGTCGGTTATTAGTCGCAGTTGCCCGTCGAGCATCTCGACATCGGAGGAGGCTGCCCCCTTGAGCGGAGAATTCGGTTCCTGGTTCGCGAGGGCGAGCAACTTCGTGCCGATCGCCAGAGCCGCCCCCCGCACCGCCGAGCCGACGCTCGCCGTCGTCCAAGATCCCCCCTGCGACGGCGCTCGAGGCAACTTCGTGTCGCCGAGTGCAAATTTCACCTGCTCCAACTTCAGCCCCAGATACTCGGCAGCGATCATCGTCATCACCGTGTAGGTGCCGGGTCCGATGTCGCTGGTCGCACTTGCGACTTGCGCCGTGCCGTCCACCCGCAGCGTGACGAGGGCGGCAGCAGGCATCTGGAAAGCGCCCCAGACCCCGGTCGCCATTCCCCAACCGACGAGCAGGCGTCCGTCACGCATCGATCGGGGCTCGGACTTGCGATTCTTCCAACCGAATTTTTCCGCGCCCAGCCGGTAGCACTCCCGCAACGCCTTGCTCGAAAATGGCTTGCCGCTCTCGGGGTCGGTTTCGGCATAGTTGATCAGCCGAAGTTCGAGGGGGTCGATTCGCAGCGCGTAGGCCAGCTCGTCCATAGCGCATTCGAGCGCGAACATCCCGCTAACAGCCCCCGGTGCGCGCATCCAGGTCGGGGTGGCGAGATCCGTGTTGGTAATCTTCAGCGGCGCGTAGAGATTCGGGCACGCGTAGACTTGGCGCGTGAAACCCGTGGTGTTGTCTGAGAACTCCTCGATGGTGGAGGTGTTGTGCACGGCTTCATGAATCATCGCCGAGAGCTTTCCCGATCGCTCCGCGCCGAGGGCGATCTTCTGAATCGTGTGCGGACGATAACCGTGGCCAGTGAACATTTGCGTGCGCGTATAGACAACCTTGACCGGGCGCTTGAGTTCGCGCGCCGCCATCGCCGTTAGCGCCGGATAATAGTTCGGGCGCAGCGACGCTCCAAACGCCCCGCCGACGAAGGGCGAGACCACGTTCACGTTTTCCTCGGGCAGACCGAAGCTCGAAGCCAAATGTTCGCGCACGCCATAGACCTCCTGCGTCTTGTCGAAGACCGTTAGCTTGTCGCCTTGCCAGACCGCGATCGCCGCGTGCGGCTCCATGGGGTTGTGGTGCTCGATCGGGATGCGGTACTCGGCCTCTACCTTCACGGCCGCTGTACGCATCGTCTCTTCGGGATTACCGCGCCGCTTCGGAGGCGGCTCTTTAGTGGGGACGCGCGCGATCGATCGCACCGCCTCAGTGTCGGTCATGTGCTGCTGTGAGTTGTAGGAGACTTTAACGAGACGTGCCGCATAACGTGCCTGCTCGAATGTCTCGGCGACGACGAGTGCCACGGGCTGCATGTTGAAGAAGATTTTGTCGGACTGGAGCGCCCGAAACGACTTGTCTTCCTCCTCGGTGGCGCTGGGCGGGGACTGCTCCGTGGAAGACTTCGGACCAAGCTTCGGTGCGTTCAGGTGCGTGAAGACGCGAATTACGCCGGAGGCGCCTTCAGCCTCACGGGTGTCGATCGATTTAATCGTACCCTTTGCTACGGTTCCCAGCACGATAAAACCGTAAGCGAGATTGGGAACCTGGAATTCCGCCGCGTATTTAGCCTTGCCCGTAACTTTGGCTGCGCCGTCCACGCGGCTCATTTCTTTTCCGATGTATCTTGCCATTTCGTTTCTCCTCCCTACTTATATCAACTCCGCTAGCATCGCCGGGCGTCAAATCGAATCAACAGTCAATACTCAAGTATCATTCAGTTTTTCGACCCCTCCTTCAACAGTCAACAGTCAACAGTCAACAGTCAACAATAATTCCGGTGCAACCGGAATTGATATTAGGCCGCACCGCTCGTCAACGCTTGCTGCAAAGCCAGAACAATGGCGCGTTTTCCGAGTTCGACTTTATAACCGTTATGTTCAAGCGGTTTCGCATCTTTCAAAGCCGCAACGGCAGCAGCCTGAAAAGTTGTTTCCGTCGCAGGTTTTCCAATCAGAACCTTTTCCGCTTCGGCTGAACGCCAGGGCTTATGCGCGACGCTGCCCAAAACAACACGTGCCTGTTTGATGGTGTTGCCGCTTGTTTCTAAAGCAGCAGCCACAGCAAGCAGTGCGAAAGCATAGGAAGCGCGATCGCGGACTTTTAGGTAATAAGACTTATTGGCGAAGTTATTCTTCGGGATTTCGATCGCGACGATCAATTCCCCATGCTGAAGATTGTTATCTTTTTCAGGCGTGTTACCCGGCAAGCGATGAAAATCCTGGACCGGGATTGTGCGTTCTTGCCCGTTCGTGCCGCGAATCCTCACTACCGCGTCCAGCGCATAAAGCGCATTCGCCATATCGCCCGGATAAGTCGCCACGCATTTGTCGCTGTAGCCAAAAATGGCATGAATGCGATTGAGTCCCTGAAGCGCTCCGCATCCGCTGCCCGGTTCGCGTTTGTTGCAGGGCATAGCGATGTCGTAAAAATACTGGCAACGGGTGCGCTGCATTAAATTTCCCCCGTTGGTCGCCATATTGCGAAGCTGGGCGGAGGCACCGGCTAAAATCGCCATTGACAGAAGCGGGTAATTTTGCCGGATCAGCGGATGGTTGGCCGTGTCGGTATTTTTGGCTAAGGCGCCGATCGAAATTCCGTTCGAGGTCGATCGAATTTCCGCCAGATTCAAACCTGAGATGTCAACAAGTTCGCTGGGACGCTCGACGTATTCTTTCATCAAATCAATCAAATTCGTCCCGCCTGCCAGAAACGTTGCCGTTTGATTCGCGGAAACGGTGCCAACGGCGCTTGCCGCATCGGTGGCGCTGGAATATTTAAACGGTTGCATCGGCTTTGCCCTCCTCGTTTAATGCAGCGGCAATTTCTTCATCGCTGGCAAAATGCCAAGCCTGGGCTGTTTCGCGCCCGGACTGAACTTCTCTGATTGCCGCCACGATTCCCGGATACGCGCCGCAACGGCAAATATTGCCGCTCATGCGTTCTCTGATTTCTTCATCAGAGAGTGCTACATTCTGCGTGCTCGTCCGCAAATTGTTAGTGACGTGACTCGCGTCGCCGTTTTTGGCTTCCTGCAGCAGCGCCACCGCAGAACATATCTGCCCCGGCGTGCAGTAGCCGCACTGGAAGCCGTCGTGTTTGATGAACGCCGCCTGCATCGGATGAAGATTGTCGCCGTCAGCGATCCCTTCGACGGTCGTCACCTCTTTCCCCTCGCAGCTAGCGGCAAGTGTCAGACAAGAAAGCACGCGGCGTCCGTCAACGATCACCGTACAAGCGCCGCACTGTCCTTGATCGCATCCTTTTTTGGTGCCGGTCAATCCAAGTGTTTCGCGCAGGGCGTCGAGCAGGGCCGTGCGCGAATCCACTTCCAGGCGTTGGGCCGAGCCGTTGATTTTCAAAAGAACCTTAACGGCGTTTTCAACCCCAGGGGTCTGGGCGAACACCGCGTCGGGCGCAGCGGCGAGGGTGGCAAAGGCTTCCTCTTTAGCCAGCAGGTGGAACGCGAAGGTGCCGAGTAGGGCAGCCATGCTTTGCCCCAAGAATTTGCGGCGAGCAGCGCCGACAATACCGAGTTGGTCGAGCAGTGTTTCTTCGTCCGCGCTGAGCTGCGAATCGCTCTCGGTTGAACTGAAATCTTTCCGTTCTTGATTATCGTCCATTATTCTCCTTGCAAAATTCTCAAACAATCCCTGGACAAGCGTTTGTTTTTCGCGCCGACTCTTCTAACGCTCTGCACCCACCGAAGGCGCTTCTGTGCAATATTTATTTACAACCTGTCCCAATTTGCAGGTATCTCGGCGGCCACGCGTATTGAACCAATATCATCCATTCCAAGCTAAAGAGGATCGAGCCCCGGCTATATGTTCTTCCTTTCCAGTTAGCAAGGCGAATAAGGCGTATTCCACGGGATGAGCATTCCAGAGTTCTATGATGTGTTCCTTCATATAAGACCATACGAGCCCACCAGCACTTTGGTAATGCTCAAGCACATCCTGGAGAACTTGCTCGCCGAAGATGGCATAGAAACAGACGAAATCCTTGGCAGGATCGCTTACTGCGGCTTCTGTCCAATCGATTAGTCCCATCAAATTTCCGTCTTTGTCAACAAGCGTATGACCGGGGTGAAAGTCTCCGTGAATCAAAGCCGAATGCTGAGGCCACAAGGCATCATTGGCAATCCAGTCCTGCCAACGTGCCCAGCGTGTATCAGAAACACCAAGCAGTTCTCTGGTCTTCTCCATATTCTCTGCCATAGATTGCCGCACTCGATCGACTGTTTGAACTCGGATACTGAATTGTTTCACTACCTCAAGGTGTGTTCTGTGGAGTTGCGCCAGTGTTTTTGCCACCGAAGAAATGTATACAGCAGGCGGAGACTTCGGATCGATGTACCATACATAATCGCCGATATCTGGATCTATGGTTCCGGCAGGAATTCCCTTTAATAGCGGATAGGCAACGAGTTCATCCGAAACAATTTTCCAGACGGGAACGCTCACATCGACTTGGCTTTTAACCAGTTCAAGAACTTCTCTTTCATAATACATACGCTCAAGAACATCAAGTCTTCTGGGAAATCGCAATACCCATTTGCTATTATCCTCTTTGGCAGTAGCAAACGCAGTTATGAAGTCCATTCCGGATTTGTTAATATTTAAGTTATTTGCGTCCAAAATGAAGCCATTTTTGTCGGCAATGCTAAGTATTGTCCTGATTTGGTAGTCTTCACTAACAGATTTAGTCATTTTAAATTCGCTGCTTCATGAGCATTGCCTAACATCTATAGCGATCCTAAATCATTTGTGAATTTCTTACTCCCTCCCCGCGAGTTCGGGGAGGGCTGGGGTGGGGTAAAAAATTTACGACTCATTTAGGATTGCTATATATCAGGCGTTTACCTCAAATTAGCCCAACGTAACATCAATAATATATAGCCGCACTACACCAAAGGGCTAGAATGTGAAATCAAGGGCGACATTATTGGATTCTACTTTGTTAGAATGACGACCCTGGCGCACTGTACTGCTCGTCGCTGACCTGTTCCATCCAGTCGGTACTCTTGCCGTCGAGCTGTTCCACGATCGCGATATGCGTCATCGCGGTGTTTGGCGAGGCTCCGTGCCAGTGTTTCTGACCGGGCGGAATCCGGACGACATCTCCTGGCCGGATCTCCTCGATCGGGCCACCCCAGCGCTGCACCCGCCCGACACCTGCTGTCACGATCAATATCTGACCGAGCGGATGGGTGTGCCATGCCGATCGAGCACCAGGCTCAAATGTAACGTTGGCGCCAAACGTGTTTGCTGGAGCGATCGCCTCGAACAGAGGATCGACGCGCACCGAACCCGTGAAGTTTTCGGCTGGCCCCTTCCGCGAGGGCACAGAGCCGCTTCGCGTGATATTGATTGTCTGCAAATCTTGCATTGGCGCGGTCTGGGGAGCACCGGACCCCTCGGCGGTTCCTGCCGGATTTGCTTGGGCCGAGGCCGAAGCGAGCAGAGAAAGCGATATGACCGTTGCGGTGAGCAGTTTCATCCTTTGAATTCCTTTGGCTACCCCAATTGTAGAGATCGAGCACTTAGCGCCTGCTCTATCAATAGGGATGAATTTTTTAAGAAGCAAGGTTCGCCTTGATGCCCTTTTGGTTATCAGTAGGCGAATCTCTTGCCGAATCAAAACTGAGTTTAGTTTTGTATAAAAATCCAGAATGCTTACAAGAAGCCGAAATGGTTTTTCATTGCTTTGGCTTCATTCTAAGAATCCTCAAGGCCAAGCAATAGAACGATCGTCTAAGATTGTTGTACAATCCTGCAAACTTAGAAATAAACGCTGCCAAAACGAGTGGAAAGCCCGATATGGAGTTAATGAACAACCCGCAGGCAAAGCGTGAGGCAGATAGAGCGCAAGCCCACACAGACGAACTGACTGAACGGATTGCACAGGCGATCCGTCATGATGGGACGATTGAGCCGCTCAAAGGATTGCACTTCTACCGCTTCTCCTCACCTTCGGAATGCGTTCATAGTGTCTCTATCCCTGCCTTTTGTGTCATTGCTCAGGGCAGCAAAGAAGTTCTTCTGGGCAGCGATCGCTATCTGTACGACCCTTTGCATTATTTGCTGTCTACGGTAAAACTGCCGATCGCCAGCCAAATTTTAGAAGCAACCCAGGAAAAACCGTACCTAGGCCTTCGTCTCGATCTCGACCCTACCCTAGTTGGCTCAGTCATGGTGGAGGCAGGCGATCCCTCACCACAAAGGGATGCCAATGTAAAAGCGATCGACGTGAGTCCGTTGGATGCAGAACTGTTAGATGCTGTGGTACGGCTCGTCAGGCTGATAGATTCCCCGGCTGAAGTCCATGTGCTCGCACCGCTAATTAAACGGGAAATCATGTATCGCCTTCTCATGGGAGAACAAGGTGGCCGGCTCTGTCATATTGCAGTTCTGGGTGGCTCTACCCACCAAATTGCTAGAGCAGTCGATCGACTTCGTAAAGACTTTAACCAGCCGCTTCGGATTGAAAGCATCGCACGAGAGCTTGGAATGAGTGTATCGAGCTTCCACCATCACTTCAAGTCTGTCACTGCCATGAGTCCCTTGCAGTTCCAGAAGCAACTGCGGCTCCAGGAAGCTCGCCGTCTGATGCTGGGGCAAAACCTTGACGCTACCAGTGCTGCTTACCGTGTGGGTTATGACGATTCCTCGCACTTCAACCGAGAGTACAAGCGGCTCTTTGGTATACCACCGATGCGCGATGTGGAGCGACTGCGAGAAGCTGCTAGGGAGATTGCGAGTTCAAAATAGATATCCTCAAGATGCCCTTAAGACGGTGGAAGATGAAGATGAGGAAATTCCGTTTTAAGCCAGGATTAAGGCAAGCGTGTCACACTTAAATCTACTTGTAAGGATTTAGTAAATTACCTGCCTCCTGCCGACACCCCTCAATATAATTTTTTAAAGTAGCTAGGGAGTTCTCAGGTGTTGATTTAAGCCCTGAACCAAAAACACTCTTAATTGCTGTATCACATTCTCGAACAGGAACAATGAGCTCCAGAATAGTCTCAAAGCCATCGGCTTCAATATTTCTGAGAACAAGTTGCTCTAAGCACCATAATCTATGATTGAGAGATTCTTGAATGATAGGTAAGTTAACTTTTGCTAAGGCTTTGATGAATCTTTTATCTCCGGTAAAAATCTGAGCAGATTTATCTTTTTGGAGAATTTGTATAGCATGACTTGTGAGAATGGCTTCACCTTTATCGATATTTTCAATATTAGATAATTGAATAAAAATTTCTTTGTCAATATCAGATTCAGATATTTTTGGTAAAGTCTTAGTAAGGTAAAGAACTTGTTTATATTTAATCAAATGATCTTCGGGTTTTCGACTTTTCCCTCTTTCAAATTTTTTCCAATCGCCTTCAAATTTATATTGTGCCGTCTCTAGGATATTAACTTGCTCAGAACTAGCATCAAATAATTGAAGAGTCTTATCGAATAGCTGGAATGTAGCAAGCTTTTTGATGATGTCATTATCGATGCAATAGATACAAGCAGACAAAACTATTCTCCTAAAATCTGGTCTAAGTAATCAGCATTATCATCACTTAATTCCTCCCAATTTAGATGCTGCTCTAAAAATTGGTTAATAGTCTTGTGTCCTTCTTTAGCAGAATCGATTAAATTTACACATCCCATAGACAATGCAAAATAATCTTTATTATACCAGCCATAATTTAAAGCTAATGCAGATGGATCAATAGTTGAGTCACTTTGAAGAAGTTGAGTAATTTTATTCTTTAGGTCTTTTGCATTCTTAAATTTTTTCTTGCCGACGGAGTTGTCAAAACTGTTGACTAGCAGTTTAACTGCAAACTGATTGCTATCTTTTTCTTCTCGATCATTACAGTCTTGCTTAATATCATCATCAATCAAAATACCTTCTTCAATATGACCAAGGGCGAGATGACCCAGTTCATGGGCAAGATCGAATGCTAGACATACCGGTTGTTTATTACCACTACTCAAGACAATCACCGGATGATCGGCTTGCCATTGGATCATGCCTCTAATTTTGCGGGTATTTCTAGGGTAATTCTTAAAATAGACAACAGCGATACCATGTGCCCAACAGTAATCGAGCAAGCTGTATAAAGTGACTTGAGGATGTTTGGCAACTATCTCTGAACGAACTTGATGAGGGTCGGATGGGATGGGCTGAAATTCGAGCTTTATAGTATCAGCGACCACTTCCGCAACCCTTGAGGCAAGTTGATGGGCCACGTCAGGTACGTCTGCTTTATCCTGTTGATGGTACTTGAACTTGGTATGGAGTAAGGGCTTAAACTGAGGCTTCTGATCCTCGGCTAAAAGACTCTTGAGGTCTAGGTGCAGACGTTGGGCAATATGACCAGCACCCTCTAGGACGGCGACGGGTTTATTGTCTAGTTCTTCATTCCACCAACTGGGCAAACCTTTTTCTTTAACGAAACGTTTTGAGAAACCGATCGCCGAGAGTTTTTTATAGAGAACAGACATTGATAATGTTTGTGTCATTGGTTTGCCCTCCGTATGAGAATTGGCGTAATATCATTGTAACCTAATTGCAGAGAATTTGGCTACTAGATTTTTTATAAAGCGTTGTTCTCTATCCTACCAGAGGATAAACTTTCGCAAAAGCAACACCAAAGGAAAGTTACAAACCCGAACGATTCCGCTCCTTTCGTCTTGGCAACCTAACACTTGTCCCATCTACCTATTTCCTAGTCGCCACCGCTGCGCCTTTGCGGTTAATTTCAATCACCCATATTTAACCAAGGTGGGCAAATAATGCCCACCCTAATTCCTACTTCCCTACCGTGAAATACTCATTTTTAGCATACACGCTAATAATGCAGTCGCCGACTTCAAAAAACATCCCCTCTTGCTCATCTTTAGAAAATTGCAAATTCCCATACTTAGCACCAATTTCATCAGCAGTAGCAGCTTGTGCCTCCATTTCATCGGGGATAAGTCCGGTAGAACCGATGTAGAAAACCAGTGGGGAAACTTTCTCGCCATAAACTTTTTCAGCGTAGGTTTCCAGTCGCTCGTTGGCATTAGCTAAAGCAGCGACAAACTCATCTCGCTTCACATCTTCTCCCTGCCATTTCGCTTGCAAAAACCGCAGCAAACTATCTGCACCCACTTTGGCTAAAGTAGCGCTAACAATTCCGTTATCCTCCAATCCCAAAAACTCATCGAAAATCAGTTTCATCAAGTCGTCAACTTTGGTAATTTTTGTGCGGGCTGACAGCGTTTTGTGTGCGAAGACAACAGGCTCATCTAACGTGATGTCAAATGTCGGTTTTGCTAGCTTTTCGCCCGTGTTTTTGTGGTAAACTTCATAAAGGCGATCGAGAAATTTGTTAGCCGAGTGCAATTTGCCGAAGTTGAGGATGTTTTTGCTGCCGATGTCGATTTTGTAGCTGACTCGCGAATCTACTGAACCGTTGGCGATCGCACTTTTCAATTCCGTGTATTCCGTCGTCGTCGGAAAATTGATGTAAAGGCTTTTTGACAGATAATGCTGTTTCAATTCTTCTAATTGTTCCGCTGTGTAAGCCTCGGATTCTTCCTTCAAATGAGCGGAGAGAATGCTAGAGAGAATTTTGATTTCTGCGAGTTCCTCAAACACTCCGTCAAGGCTGCTGTAACGTCCGTCAAAAGGCACTAGCGGCAAACTCTCTAACTTAATGTCATACTCGGAATGGAAGTCAAATTCTGCCACAGGCGAACCGTCTTTTTCCAGGACACCTAATTTGTTGAGCAAATCAAACACTGGTTTGCTGCTGATTTTGGTTCGCAGCGACTTAATATTAACTTCGCCGTCGCTGACAATGGTATAATTGTTGAAAGTATTGAGGTCTGTAACTAGAATTCCCGCCACTTCTGCGATTAAAGTTCCATCCTCAACTTTTACCAGCTTAGCTTTTCGAGTAATCAGCATATTGATGGTAGCGGTATTTTGATTGATGGCAAATGAACCCATTCGCACGTATTCGCCACCATCTAAGAATTCAGTTTTCAGCCAAGGCTTGACAAGGTTGCCGTTTTCGTCTCGCTTTCCCTCAATTCGCTTCAAACCTTTTCGCTGATAGTTTTCTTGCAAGTGTTTTAAGTTGATAATAATGCTGTTGCTGTTTTCCTCCAATATCTTGACTAACTCCAGCAGGGAAATTTTATCGCTGACTTTTACCCGATCGCCAATTTCATGATTTTTCAACACATCAGGCGCAAAAACAGCCTGTTCCAAATCTTCCGTAAACTCCGCTATTTGGGCATTTGTCAAAGCTTTCGCGTGTTTTTCCGTCAAAGTAGCGTCGAAGGTGCTCGCCAGTGCATACTTAGCCGTATTTAAATTGCCGTCAGCGAGGTTAGCTTTCGCAAAAGCCAACACTGAGTCATCAGTTTGAGAAACGGGAACATCTACTTTGTCATACTCATCTTTGGCGACTTTCTGATATTTGTAAAACAGTCCCCGATCGTCTGCTTTCAGCCCGCAGATTTTCAGCGTGCTCGATGAACCGTTGATTTTTTTCCCACTTTTGGAAACAAAAACTTGATAATCGTATTCCTTGATTAACGGTTCTTCCAACGGCGGCGCCACGGAACTGCCTAACAGTTTTGTGCTGTCGTAAAGAGCATTATAAACCATTTTGACTTCGCCAGCGCGGATGCAATTTCCCGATAATGTGTTGGCGATTTTGGAGAGAAGTTTGAAGTCAGCAGAGGCATAGGATATCGTGTTAGCAAACACATCCATGTTTTTAAGTTCTTCGCAAATTTCCCCTAGTTTTGCAGCTTCCGAATTGGCACTGGGGTCATTTGCATAGCCGTCTGTGTGCAAATTGATCGCTGTCATTTCTCCCGCTTTAACCAGAGATTTAGCAAGTTGCATCGACTGCGATATACAGGTACAGCCAGCCGTGTGGATTTTTTGAATTTCTTTGATGTATTGAGAGTCAAACTTCAGCACTTCTTGAATAGGAATTCGCTGGAAGTGACAAATTACATCCCCCTTGTCAGCATAGGAAATCAGGCTGACAATTAGCTGGTAATTGTTGTATTCGTCTAAGGTCAAAAGCTTGATTAGGGTTTCTTTCAGCGGTTCTAAGTCATAATACATTGAGCCGGAACGGTCGATGATGATGATGCTGTGAGCGACGGATTTTTCTGGGAGATCACCGGGCTTTCTTTCTAAATTAATGCGATCGACTAGATAGAAAGCCTTTGCGTTTCGGGCAAAATTGTAGAGGGTAAATTTGGTGCGAGTATTGGAGGCTGCTTGGCTGCTGGAACTTTTAACTTGAGATGATTGTTTTGCTTGCCGTGCCATAGTTGTCACCTATGTTGATTTATTCCTCAACTTTATGATTACACGCGCTTCTGTGGATGTCAAGGCCTGTCTGAAAAATTATCTGGGAGGGTGAATAACCATTTATATTTAGCGCCGCGGTGCCAGGGAAAACTGCGGCGGTAGGGTAAAGGTGGGTAGTTTTGGCAAAAGTAGTGGATCTGCGTAAATATTTAGTAAAGATTTAGCCAATCATGCTTTATTTAGAAAATCCGCTGCTCAAACTTTATCTAAATCTGATCGGATGGGTGGCGTTCGGATTTTTTCTCGGCCACCTGTTACCGAGAAGCTATTCTACATATTTAGCCAAGTTTCTTTTCTTCTTTGGTACGCCATTGAGCATTGTTGCTTTCATCCGTAGCGCTAATTTATCTGCCGCTATTTTGATTGCGCCGCTGACAGCTTGGGCGGCAATTCTAGCAGGTGGAGGACTCGCTTGGATTTTGATAACTTTTGTTGTCGGCGAGGAACGTTTTAAGACTCTTAATCGGAGCCCCCAAAATAGCCCGGAGTACACCAGCGCTTGGAGTTTGCCCACTCAAGGCAGCTTCTTATTGGCAACGATGGTGGGTAATACGGGTTTTTTAGGCATTCCCGTCACCTTGTCCTTATTAGGCTCGGAACACTTTGCCTGGGCGTTGTTTTACGACTTGCTAGGCACTGGCATGGGAATCAATATACTGGGAGTTGCTATTGCTTCTCACTGCGGTAAAAGTGTGCAAAGTCAGAGTTGGTTAGCTCCCCTGCGGGCAATTTTTCAGAATCCGGCACTGTGGGCTTTTGGTTTAGGATTTGTCTCGCGAACCTTGCCGCTGTCGGCACAAATCGCAGAATTGTTAACAACAGGTGCTTGGACTGTAATTACTTTATCTTTAATTACGATCGGGATGCAGTTGAGCAAGTTGAATTCCTTGCACAACCTCAAACAAGTTTTGGCTTGTCTCGTGATTAAAATGCTGTTAGTTCCCTTGGTAATTGGCATGGGATTAACATTTTTTGGGATCGCGGGCGTGCCGCGACTTGTGCTAGTGCTGCAAATGGCGATGCCTCCTGCTTTTGGTACTACGTTGTTGGCCGAAGCTTTCAATCTCGATCGCGAATTAGCAGTAACTGCGATCGGGATGGGCTGCGTTAGTTTATTGTTTACTATTCCAATATGGATGCGGTTATTTGGTTTTTAAGCTGCTGTGCATCTAATTTGAGAGTCAATTTTTCTACAATTATTGTGGGACGGGCATCCTGCCCGTCTCGGTATTCAATTTAGATGCGTAGCAGCTTAATCAAAATATTAATTTTAGTAGACGATCGGCGATGGATGTTTGTAGTAGAAATTTGGCAAAAAGATAGTCAAGAACAGGCATCCTGCCTGTTCCACAACAATTATGGGAGATGTCTAGTGAGGACTTGCATTCGTCACTACAAACCAATTTGACGGCAACTCCCGACACTGGCAAAACTTGCCGCGCCACGGGAGCCAGATTGCCAAAATCTCAACTATGCTAACGTAGGCAAGCAGCAATCCCTTGTCACGAAGGCGATTAACATAATTTCAAACTATTTATTTTATTGAGGAGCGGTGTATCCCCTATGGCAAACCTGATAGGCACAGACAGCAACGACTTTATTCTAGGAACTCCGCTGGGCGATCGAATTCGCGGCTTAGATGGCGATGACACGCCCCTGGGTGCGGGAGGAGATGACACCCTAGAGGGCGACGGCGGCAACGACCAGCTTCTTGGAGCTGACGGAGCAGATTCGCTGCTTGGCGGTGAAGGAAATGACGAACTCATTGGCAACCAAGGCCGCGATTTTGCGAGCGGCGGGAACGGCGACGACTCGATTCGCGGCGGTTTGGGCAACGACATCCTCGAAGGCAACGACGGGATAGACAGCGTGGTGGGAGACGCCGGGGACGACTTAGTTAGTGGCAACGCAGGCTCGGATGTGATTGCCGGCGGTACTGGCAACGACACCCTCACAGGGGCTGACGGCGACGATTCCGTGTTCGGGAATGCTGATGACGACTTTCTCTACGGGAATGCGGGGAACGATTCTCTCAACGGCGGTAGCGGCAGGGATCAAATGTTGGGCGGTGGCGGCAACGATTACTTTACCGCCGACGAGGGCGACGACACTTTGTACGGCAATGCCGACAACGATTCGCTTTTCGGAGACGCTGGTAATGACCAGATATTCGGCGGCAAGGCTGACGATACAGCTTTTGGCGGCACCGGTTCCGATACCCTTCGCGGCGATGAAGGCGACGACTCGGTACTGGGAGATGAAGGTAATGACTTCTTGTTTGGTGGCAAAGCTAATGATGGTATCGACGGCGGTTTTGGCGATGACTCCTTGGCAGGAGGTATCGGCGACGATACCATTTTGGGCAGTTTCGGCAATGACAATTTATTTGGGGCAGAGGGTAATGATTCTTTAATCGGAGGCGAGGGGTCGGATACTCTGACTGGCGGCAGCGGCAGCGATGTCTTTGGATTGGGAGCCGGGCCTGGCAGTCTGGCTTTAATTACTGATTACAATGACACAGAGGATTTCTTTGGACTGCCGAGCAATTTATCTTTCGCTCAACTGCAAGTTCGGCAAGGTAACGGTGCCAATGTCAGGGATACAGTAATTACGACGCTCGACGGCAAGCTTTTAGCAATTTTGATCGACACTCCGGCGGCGCTGATAGAGGCGAATGATTTTATCGCTGTGACTGGGACGGTTACTCCCAGGCCAACTAGGACTACAGTTACAACCACAGTTACAACCACAACTACAGATATAGCGGAGGCTGCAACGGAGGCTGCAACGGAGGCGGAGTCTCCGACTCCAACTCCGCCTCCGACTCCAACTCCAACTCCTCCTCCGACTCCAACTCCTCCTCCGACTCCAACTCCGCCTCCGACTCCAACTCCGACTCCAACTCCAACTCCGCCTCCAACTCCAACTCCGCCTCCAACTCCAACTCCGCCTCCGACTCCAACTCCGAGTCCGACTCCGGCTCCGACTCCCACGCCGACTGCTTCGAGGATTCCGATTCCGCCTACTGTTAGCGTGCCTGATTCGCCTCTGCTATCAATTAGTTCGATCCCCCCGGCACCGAATCCCGGACTATTGCCAATGCCGAGCCAGACGCCGATATTCCCGACGGTGCCGAACCCGATACCCTTACCTCCTACACCTTACGGGTTCTAGGTGCGATCGCGCCGCTCAGTGATGAGTTTGAGTTAATGTAAAACTCACTAAACTCATCACTCAAAACTATTTAACGTCTTGGGGAGTTTCGGCCGAGTCTTCTGGCGACTCGGCTGGAGAATCTTCTAGGGGAGATAATTGTTGGCTGTACCCCAAGAGCGATCGAAGTTTCATGCGGTGGATGTAAGGCCAGCCGCCATTGGCTTCAATATTCCTGAGCAGTTTGTAAAGTGCTTGGCGGTTGTCGGGAAAAGACGCTTGAAACAAACCGTCCCGAATTTCCCGGTGCGAAGCTTCCAGCCTCCGCAGCAGGGCCAAAAGCAGCAGACTGTCTCCCTGACAACTTTCGGCTAAAGTCCGAATCGCCTCTGTCAGCGATTGCATTTGAGACTGCAACTTTTCTGACTCTAAATCTTTGCCGTTGTCCATACTGCTGCTTCCTTTGAAATCTACAAGGCCTTTGTCCCCAGCCTTTTGGTCAACCGACTAATCGAGCTAGTCGCGATCGCCATTCGGGGTCATAAGCAAAGTAACTTAAGTAGGTTGACTTAAGCAATATTAATTTCCAGTCCAAGTCAGGAAAAGAGCACAACCCGTCGTACCATG
This sequence comes from Microcoleus sp. BR0-C5, assembly GCF_036705045.1. NCBI lineage: Bacteria > Bacillati > Cyanobacteriota > Cyanophyceae > Oscillatoriales > Microcoleaceae > Microcoleus > Microcoleus sp. BR0-C5. Next base: position 82,632 of record NZ_JAUBTR010000004.1, on the reverse strand, counting down.
TGTATTGGGCTGCGATCCGAACATGATTGAGAAATCATAAGTTCATGCTTATTTTCACGACCCACTAGCTTGATTTTTTGAGTCAATGCCGGTCTCGGTGAAGCGAGGGATCAGGATCTAAATGCTACCCTAAGCGCTGGCCTAGCCTGCCGGCGGGCAATTATATTTTGCTCGAAGTAGGGCTTTTTCTTAATATAATCCGATGTTGGATATTGAGGTTTGGAATGAAATATCGTGCTTTAATTGTTGCACTTTTAGCTTTTTGCATGAGTGCGCTGGTTGCTTGTTCTTCTGCTCCTGACACGACGGTGGCGACTACCGAGTTGCTCACCTACGACGAGATTAGAGGTACTGGCTTGGCTAATAACTGCCCTAGCTTGGCAGAAACTTCTCGGGGATCGATCCCCATCGAAGCGGGCGCCACCTATAAACTGACTGGTTTGTGTTTGCAGCCCACAACTTATTTTGTGAAGGAAGAACCAGCAAACAAACGCCAAGAAGCGGAATTTGTGCCTGGTAAATTGCTGACCCGGTTCACGTCGAGCATTGACCAAGTTCAAGGTACGCTCAAGGTCGGTACTGACGGAACTCTGACTTTCACAGAAGAAGACGGCTTGGATTTTCAAGCTATTACGATTCAATTACCGGGCGGAGAGCAAGTACCTTTCTTGTTCACTATTAAAGAACTGGTAGCCAGTTCCGCTCCCGGAGTGGTTGCTATCAATACTTCCACCGATTTGAAAGGGGAGTTTAACGTTCCTTCTTACCGCAGCGCAGGCTTTTTAGACCCTAAAGGTCGTGGGGTATCGACTGGCTATGACAATGCTGTAGCGCTTCCGGCTACTGACAATGCCAAACTACAACGGTCTAATGTTAAGCTGGCTGACACTCGCACCAAGGCAGGCAAAATTTCTCTCCAAGTTGCTAAAGTCAACAGCGCCACGGGCGAAGTTGGCGGGATTTTTGAGAGCACGCAGCCTTCTGATACTGATTTGGGAGCTAGACCGGCTCTGGACGTGAAAATTCGGGGTTTGTTTTACGCTCGCATTGAGCCTTCTGTATCGTAAAATTGGCTTTCTGGATCGATCGAACTTGAGCAGTTTCTGGCCGTAAAGCTTCTGCTCGCCCTTCATTAGCCAACAGTCTTGAGCAACATAACTTAGGACTGTTGACTAATGACTAAATTTATGATTGAATTGTGGTCATTCGCAAGCTATTAAGTTGGGATTTTTTATTAATTAAAGTTTTGTATTCACAGCGCTTTCAGCTTATAATATAATTTTCAAAAATCCTGGTTAAATTCGGGATTGGGTCGAAAGCCTTCTAGCTGGTAAAAGTCTGCCTTCTGCCGAAAACCGTCGGATAATCCCGCTCAATCCGTTCACGTTCCGAAAACTCAACTGGTGTGTCCGCTATCACACCTATTAAGTGCTAGGATTACACTACCTAAAAGTGAATTTTTTTAGACTAGATTAGAAGCTAGATCTAAAGCAACCTCAGTCCTCTGCTCTACCAACCCTTATGTCACCATGTCTACCACAGTGCCGAACGAGCTAAAAAGCGAAAATTTGCAATTGTTGCGCGATTACCAACTTTCTGGATCGAATGAAATCCGCAATCAGTTAGTTAAACTGAATATTGGACTGGTCAGAAAAGAAGTTTACCACTGGCTCAACCAGTGCGGTGAAAGCTACGACGATTTGCTGCAAGTCGGATGTATTGGGTTGATCAGGGCGATCGAGCGGTTTGATATCGCCAAGGGACACGCTTTTAGTTCCTTTGCAATTCCCTACATACGGGGCGAAATTCAACACTACTTGCGCGACAAAAGCCCTTCGGTGCGCTTTCCCCGCCACTGGCAGTCCCTGGAGCGCAAATCAGTAGCAGCGATCAAGGATTTGCAAGTGCAGTTAAACCGCAAACCTACGGATGCTGAAGTAGCAGCAGCCCTTGAGGTTTCTGTACAAGAATGGCAAGAAATTAAGTTGGCCCATCTCAACAGATCGCCTCTGAGTTTGGACGCGCCGATGCAAGATGAAGATGAGGGGGCGACTTGTCTGGGAGAATTGGTGCCCGATAGCAAGTATCGGAGTTTTCAGTTGGCGCAAGAGGATCAAATTCGCGTACAGCAAGCTTTGGCTATGTTGGAACAACGGACTCGCGAGATATTGGAGTTTGTTTTTCTCTACGATTTGACCCAGAAAGAAACGGCTGAACGCTTGGGTATCAGTGCGGTGACTGTTTCTCGGCGAGTTAAGAAGGGGCTGGATTTGCTCAAAGAGATTATGACTAAACAGCTTTAGTCATTAGTCAGTTGTTGGTTGTCAGTTGTGAACAGTTAACCGTTAACAGTTAACCGTTAACAGTTAACAGTGAACCGTTAACAGTCAACAGTCAACAGTCAACAGACTAATTTTTAGATGCTGCGGACAAATTTATCGAGCCTTTCTACGGCTTTTTTAATTGTGCCTAAATCTGTGGCGTAAGACAAGCGAATGTGGTCGTCTGCACCAAACGCAATCCCCGGAATAACTGCTACTTGCTGCTGTTCTAAGAAAGCGTCGCAAAATTCCAGAGAATTCATTCCAGTCTTGCTGATGTTGACAAACATATAGAAAGCACCGTCTGGTTTAATACAGCTAATTCCAGGGACAGCATCGAGTAATTCAAATATTACCTGACGCCTTTCGGCAAAAGCTAGACGCATTGTTTCGACAGACTCTTGACTGCTTTCCAAAGCTGCGATCGCGCCGTACTGTGCAAAGGTACACACGTTTGAGGTACTGTGACCTTGAATGGTGCTGGTGGCTTTGATTAATTCAATCGGCCCGGCCAAATAACCGACTCGCCAGCCTGTCATCGAGTAAGCTTTAGCAAAACCGCTGCTGATCAGAGTGCGATCGAAGATTTCTTTGCCCAGGGAACCGATGCTGACGTGTTGGGCGCCGTCATATATAATTTTTTCGTAAATTTCGTCAGCAACGACTAAAATATCTCGATCGACTATCACCTCGGCCAATGCTTTGATTTCCGCCGGAGAGTAAACCATTCCCGTCGGGTTAGAAGGCGAATTCAGTACAAATAACTTGGTTTTGGGAGTAATCGCTTTACTCAGTTGTTCCGGTGTAATTTTATATCCTGTAGAAGCATCAGTCCGTACAATTACTGGCTTGCCGCTAGCGAGTTTCACCATTTCAGGGTAGCTTAGCCAGTAGGGAGCCGGAATAATTACTTCCTCTCCAGGCTCGATCAGAACCATCATCAGATTGTAGAGGGAATGCTTGCCACCGTTGGTGACAATGATATTTTCTGGTTGATAGTTGAGATTGTTGTCGGATTGGAGTTTGCGCGCGATCGCAGCTTTTAACTGCAGTTCCCCAGCTACAGGGCCGTACTTAGTCTTCCCCGCGTCTAAAGCTTGTTTTGCCGCTGCTTTAATGTGTTCGGGGGTATCAAAGTCGGGTTCTCCCGTACTCAAACTACAGACATCAATCCCTTCGGCCTTCATGGCTTTAGCCTTAGCGGCGATCGCCAAGGTTATAGAAGGAGGAACCTCACCCACTCGTGCTGCCAACTTAATCATTGGATTTTAGATATTAGATTTTTGACTTTAGATCTTAGGGTGACAAATGTTGATATTCAACCCTGTTGTTAGGGAATTATGACATTTGTTTACATACTACGTAAAGGATTAAGCAATTAAAGAATAAAAATTAAAAAAGTTCTTAGTTTTAATTTTTATTTTAAAATTTTAAAATTTTCACGTTATTATTGTAGCATTTTTGATGCCTCGTTACCCTCAACGCCGATCTGCAAGCTTATGGATCTCAAATCTCTGATTCGCGACATTCCTGATTTCCCCAAACCGGGAATTCTGTTTCGAGACATTACAACTTTGCTGCGCGACCCGCAAGGGCTGAGCTACACCATTGACAGCTTAGCCGAAAAATGCTCTGCAATGTCTGTTGACTACGTAGTGGGCATGGAATCGCGGGGCTTCATCTTTGGCGCGCCGTTGGCTTATAAAATGGGAATAGGCTTTATTCCTGTCCGCAAGCCGGGGAAACTGCCAGGTGCGGTTCATTTTGCTGAGTATGAGTTGGAGTACGGTGTCGATCGACTGGAGATGCACCGAGATGCGATGACAGCCGGCAGTCGCGTGCTGATTGTGGACGATTTAATCGCCACTGGCGGAACAGCGGCAGCGACGGCTAAATTGTTAGAGCAAGCTGGCTGCGAGCTTGTCGGTTTTGCTTTTATCATTGAATTGCAGGCCTTGGGCGGCAGGCAGAAATTGCCCGATGTGCCGATCGTCACGCTAGTGGAATATTAGTTAGTTAACTGTTGGCAGTTGACAGTTGACAGTTGACAGTTGACAGTTGACAGTTGACAGTTGACAGTTGACAGTTGACTGCTGAATAAAAACTCCTGACAAATAATATCCTTGATCTTTGCATCGCAATTATTTATTTCTCTCTTCTCTTTCTCTGCGTTCTCTGCGTTCTCTGTGGTTAAATCATTCCGATGCAACCGGCATTAATATCATTCACAATTCTTCAAATCTAAAATCTAAAATCTAAAATCCTATGACTTCTCTTAAATTGAATCAAAATTGGCGAGGGTTGAGTTCTCTGTTTAGCAGCGAGACATTTACTTATGTTTTCAAGCGACTGTTGCAGGCACTTTTAACCCTATTTTTGGCATCGATGCTTTGTTTTGCAATTATTGAGCTAGCACCGGGAAATTACTTGGATACATTGAGCCAAAATCCCAAGATTTCGCCGGAGACACTCAAGCAACTCGAACAGCAGTTCGGCTTAGATAAACCAGCGATTGTGCAGTATTGGCTGTGGCTGCAACAAATTGTGACGCGGGGGAATTTTGGCACGAGTTTTGTGTATCAGCGATCGGTAGCTTCGCTGCTGTGGGAACGGGTACCGGCGACGTTATTAATGGCGATCGCATCTTTGATTGTGACATGGGCGATCGCGATTCCTTTGGGAATTGTCGCCGCCGTCAATCAAAACCGCACAGTCGATCGAGTTCTGCAAGTAGTCAGCTACACGGGACAAGGATTTCCGAGCTTTATCACAGCGTTGCTGCTGCTATTTTTTGCTCAGAATACTTCGCCTCTGTTTCCCGTCGGAGGAATGACAAGTATCGACCACGCAGACTTACCTTGGTGGGGCCAAATCCTCGATTACGGCTGGCACTTAATTTTGCCAACAGTCGCCCTCAGCCTTACTGGTTTTGCGGGTTTGCAAAGATTGATGCGCGGACAATTATTGGACGTGCTGCGTCAAGATTATATCCGAACAGCACGGGCGAAAGGTTTGCCGGACGATCGAGTAATTTACATTCATGCTTTGCGGAATGCTGTTAATCCGTTGATTACGCTGTTGGGTTTTGAGTTTGCTAGTTTGTTGAGCGGTGCGTTTATTGCCGAATATTTCTTTAATTGGCCGGGTTTGGGAAAGCTGACTCTGGATGCGGTGAACAATCAAGATTTGTATTTAGTAATGGCTAGTTTGATGATGGGTGCGACGATGTTGATTGTGGGGAATTTGTTGGCGGATTTGCTGCTGAAAGCTGTCGATCCTCGGATTAAGCTGGAAGATTTGAAATAGAAGACTTCACTCAGTAATATGAGGTACGCAAGGGCGATTTGTAATAGTCAACAGTCAACAGTCAACAGTATTCCCATTACCCATTCCCGATGCCCCCTGACCCATCTCGGAGTGTTTTATGTCAGAACAACAACCAAACGAGCCAATGAGTTTTAGTCGCTTTGCGGACTGGTGCAGGCATATTGACAGTCTTTCAGAATCGGCAAGGTACACAGTTAAAGTGTTGTTAAACAAGGCTGTCACTGATGACCCTGAAGCAGCGGAGCAGATACTTTCAAGCATGACAACACTGTATCTCTACGACAATCAAATTACCGACATCAGCGTCCTCGGCTCGCTCACCAATCTGACCACACTGCATCTGGGCCACAATCAAATTACCGACATCAGCGTCCTCGGCTTGCTCACCAATCTGACAATACTGTCTCTTGACAACAATCAAATTACCGACATCAGCGTCCTTGGCTTGCTCACCAACCTGAGAGCACTGTCTCTTGACAACAATCAAATTACCGAGATCAGCTTCCTCGGCTCGCTCACCAATCTGACAGCACTGTTTCTCAGCACCAATGGAATTACCGACATCAGCTCTCTCGGCTCGCTCATCAATCTGACCAGACTCGAGGTGTGCGACAATCAAATTACCGACATCAGCGCCTTGCGTAAGCTCACCAATCTGACAGGAGTGAATCTCTACAACATTCAAATTACCGGTCTGTGCGTGTTAGGCGAACTCGCGCAGAAACGTCTTACTCTCTCGACTAGGCCAATTGATGCTCAAAAAGCCACAGAAGCAGTCAAAGTTGCCTATGCCGCTATTGACTTAGAAAAACCTGAAGTTATTATTTGCAGCAGTCCCCGCGACGCTTATCTCCAAATCTTCAACTTGCCCAAAGGCGACCATTTACAAAACTGCTCAGACGAAGGGGACAGCAATAGATTGGGGGAAAAGCTAGATTGGAAATGGATCTCCGTGTCCCCATCGATTGTGGGAGAATTTGCCAGTCCGGCGGTGTGGGACTATGAGCTCCGTAGCATGACGATCGAGCCCGAAGCAGACAGCACACTGAGTTCGCTAATGAGGGAATTGGTTAACAGCTATGGGCGATCGGAACAAACGATGGGGAATGTTTTTCCCGCTCATTTGTTATCCCTGAGATTCTTTGAAACCCCCACGAGTTTGTTAAAAAAAATCTCTTTGACCCAATTGTATATCTCTTCATTAGGCGTCAATATTTCCCAAAAGGCACAAGAAATAGTTTGCTCCCAAAAGCTGTTTTTCGAGCATTGCGGTTGGATATTTCCCTTTGAAAAGATTTGCTTTGTGTGCGATCGCCCCCGGCACCTGCACTTTGACAGTCAAAACCGCTTGCACGCGGAAGGAGAACCTGCGATTGAGTTTGCGGATGGATGGAATTTTTACTATTATCACGGCGTAAAATTGCCTGAAGAATACGGCAAACTCCACCCCAGTAAATGGCAATCCCAATGGCTTTTAACAGAAGAGAATGCCGAGCTGAGGCGAGTGTTAATTCAAGGAATTGGTTACGATCGCATAATTCAAGAATTGTCAGCAAAACAAATAGATAGTTGGCAGGAATATGCACTATTACAAATAGATAATGCCGATGTCGAGCCGATTTTTTTGTTAAAAATGACTTGTCCAAGTACGGGATTGATTCACGCTTTGAGAGTTCCACCTAACCTGACATCAGCTAGGGAGGCAATTCGCTGGGTAAATTGGGATATTGATCCAGAGGAATTTTCCCTGCAGACTTAAATCTATAATAACTCTCAATCCTTCATGAAGATTTGTAGGGGTAGTGGATGGTGCGGGCCTACCCCGATCTGGGCAATTTACGCACGGGTGATCGGAAACTGTTTTTTTTGGGAATACTTTAATTATAACACCTAAAACCCTACAAAAAACCAGGTTTCTTTGGTGTTGATGCGTAATATCCTGTCCGGTAGATTAGCGATTTGTCGTCGGGCGGGCGCTGGTTTATGAGATTGTCGGTTTTCGGCAATTATTGTCGGTGAACCTGCCCCTACAAGACATGGCGTTTGTAATAACGGATCGGATATATCTGAGATTTTTTAGCAGTTTAAATTACCAGTAGGGGCGAGTTCGTTAGTAGGATTAAAGTTGGCATACGGGTTAAACAAACCCGCCCTACCTACCAAAAATCTTCTTATTAACTGGTGTGTATAGCAATCCGATCTGAGTCTCACAACACAACGCCCTCTTGTCTTCCTAGACTTCTTGTATAGCAAGACTTTCAGATTTTACAGATCTAGAAAATCACTTAGGATTGCTATAGATATCAAATCTATCGGACTCTATCTAACTCTTGTTAATACCAGAGATTGCTCTATCAAACTTCTATCACCGCTGAAAATATGGTACAACAACTAGCAATAGAAACTCGCGGGCTGACGAAACAATTCGATCGCCATATAGCAGTCAATGACATCGATTTGCAAGTAGCAGCAGGCGAAGTATGCGGGCTCATCGGCCCCAACGGTGCTGGGAAAACTACTTTGCTGCGGATGTTGGCGGCGGCTGAAGAACCGACTATAGGGGAAATATACATCAATGGGGATAGGTTATTGCGCGATCGATCGCACCCAATTCTCAAACAACGCATCGGCTTTCTCCCCGACGACTTTCCCCTCTACGACGACTTGACTGTTTGGGATTATTTAGACTATTTTGCCCGACTCTACAACCTCCAGCAACCGCGCCGCCGAGAGCGCATCAACTTTGTTTTAGAACTCGTGCAACTCACCAACAAGCGCAACAGCTTAATTTCCACCCTTTCGCGGGGGATGAAACAGCGCCTGAGTTTGGGGAGAACGATTATTCACGAACCGCTGTTGCTGTTGTTAGACGAACCTGTTTCTGGCTTAGATCCGATCGCCCGAATGCAGTTCCGCGAAATTATCAAACTTTTGCAACAAGTGGGCATGACTGTAGTCATATCATCTCACGTCCTCAGCGACTTAGCCGAACTTTGTACCTGGGTTGGTATCATGGAACTCGGATATCTGGTCGAAAGCGCACCTTTACAAGAACTTTACAAACGCCTCAGCCGCCAGCAAATTTTGATGTCGGTTTTAGGCAATAATTTAGCAGCGCTAATATCCGAGTTAAAAAACTTTCCTTGGATAGAAAATTGGGAAATAGTCCAGGAAACTAATCAGGTGTGCGTTAACTTTTCGGGAAGCCGGGAAGATGCCGCCAATTTATTGCGCGAACTCGTCACGGCAAAGATTCCCCTAACCGAATTCCACTGCACTCAAGAAGACTTAGAAACCATCTTCCTCAAGATGGGACACCAGCAAGCATCTTAATTTAGTCGTTTCCATAATCAAATTAATTCTTTGTGGAACGGGCATCTTTCCCGTTATTGAAAATAATTCAACAGTGAGTTATAACTGAGTTATATTCTTTACGGTTGGACCGGAATTATTTAACCGCAGAGAGCGCAGAGGACACAGAGGAAGAGAAGAGAGAGAATTACCAATAACTAATCAACCATGACACTCAACTTACTGGACAAAATCGGCAACTGGAATCCCCAGTTATTTCGAGAAATCAAAGGCCGCTTGAATATTGGCAATATGGCGATCGCATCTGCTTTCTCATTAGGGCCTCAACTGCTGCTGTTCATGTATTACACCGCCCAGTTACCCGTTGCCCTTCGTAATGTCGATCGTACTGAACCGATTTATAACAGATTTTGTGTTTTAAAGACGACCACTGACACAAAACCAGGAACAAAATGTCTCACAGATACCTTGGGTAACATAGTAATTGATTGGCCCAAGTGGTGGGTAGAAATATTTATTTGGCTGAGTATATTTAGCGTGTTAGTCCTATTAGTAGCAGGGACTTATATGCTCGTCAGTGACTTAGACAAGGAGGAACGCCGGGGTACGCTCAACTTTATTCGCCTCAGTCCCCAATCTGCCAACACCATTTTTATTGGCAAAATTCTCGGTGTCCCTATTTTAGTATATCTAGCAGCAATTCTGGCGATACCACTACATCTATACAGTGGATTAGCTGCTCAAATACCTTTGAATGAAATTTTATGCTTCTACATGGCGATCGCAGCCAGTTGTAGTTTATTCTACAGCACTGCGATGCTATTTGGATTGACAACCAGTTGGTTGGGAGGATTTCAACCTTGGTTGGCTAGCGGTATCGCTTTGTTTGTGTTTGTAATCTCTACAATTAAGTTGACAGTAACTGCTGGGGATTTAGGAACATTTGTATCTGCCATTGGCATCCTAAGATATCTAATTGTTGGAAGAATGGATAACTACGAATTCAATTCATTAGGTGCAGACATACACCAGTTACAATGGTTTTACTTGCCCATCGGTAAAAATATTGTAAGTGGCATTATTTTGTCTATGTCAATTTGTAGTATCGGAACCTATTGGATGTGGCAGGGATGGCAGCGCCGTTTTCCCAATCCCACTACTACAGTTTTGAGCAAGCGACAAAGTTATTTTGCTGTTATCTGCTGTCAGCCCATTATCTTAGGCTTTGCACTCCAATCTGACCCCCTAGCCTACGGTAAAACTTTTCCTTTGCTAACCTTGAATTTGGTGATGTTCTTAATTGTAATAGCATCTTTAACATCTGACAGACAATCTTTGTATGATTGGGCAAGGTATCGGCAACAAATTGTTCCCAGCGGTCAAAAGTTGTGGCGACGTTACCCACTACTCGATTTGGTTTGGAGCGAAAAAAGTCCGGCTGTAGTTGCGATCGCGATTAATCTCCTCAGCTCATCCTTCATTTTACTCAGCGGACTAATTTTAATACATCGGGGCGAGTTTCAAAAGTCTCACACAAGCATATTTTGGAATGTCATTCTCGGTATCAATCTGATCCTCATCTACGCAACCATCACCCAACTATTCCTATTTCTCAAAACCCGCAATCAGGAAATTTGGGCCGTAGGTACTATCAGCGGTGCTATCTTGTTACCACCTGTGATTTTATCTATGCTCTTGCTCACTCCAGAAAAAAATCCTGTCTTCTGGCTATCTTCAACCTTTCCGATTTTTGGGTCTTTTTCGCCTGACATAGGATCTGGAACTACGATTTTGATTTCGATACTCAGTCAGTGGACTGTGTTGCTGTTGTTGAATCTCAAATTGCGATCGCAACTGAGACTCGCAGGGCAATCAGCTTCTAAAGCACTGCTGAAAGCTTGAAAAAGCAGGGGTAGGGATCAAACGTGAAACTCCGATTCAGGCAGGGGCTTAAACCCCTGCCTGAAAGCTTAAGTCGTCTTCAGACGACTGTTCGACTAACTTATTATGCCAATTCCGCATTTATACTCTACTTTATATTGAGCGCTGGTGGTCGCTGCTACACACAAAGCCCACCTTCGCAGGCTTTAAGATTAAATTTGAAAAATAATTTCTAACTGTACAGATCCAAAATTATAGAGTCAGCGTATATTACTAATGAACGCAATACAAAATTTCATAGGTTCGCACCCTAAAAATTTCAGCTTGCCTGTTTTCAGTTGAGGTGCGATCGCGCTTGGCTACACAGCAAACTCTAAAATACGGCTAAGTGATATGTATTGAGGAGTGGGTTTATTTGAATCGGGGGGCCGGTTTATATATCATTTTAGCGGCGTGTAATAGTTTTATGGCAACCCACCCCTAAAGCCGAAAATAATAAAAACTATCCTAAAAGTGCGAATTTGTGATATTTTGACTGAGAATACCGCCGCCGTTAGGCCACAGAAGTATCAAAATTAGAGGGTGATTAGAGCATGGCAGAAATTAGAGACACCGCACAAGCAAATTTGCTAGCAGGAACTCCAGAAGATGACCTAGTTTTTGGTTTGATGGGCAATGACACCATTGCGGGAAATTCCGGTAATGACAGCATTTTTGGAGGTAAGCAAAGCGATTTAATTGATGGCAATTTAGGTCAAGATTCGCTATTTGGAGATTTAGAGAACGACACTATTAACGGCGGAGAAGGTAACGATTTTTTAGTGGGCGGAAAAGGCAGCGATTCCATATCGGGAAACTCCGGCAATGATGTTTTGTCCGGGGATCGAGATACTGATGTCCTGATAGGGGGAGAGGGGGCAGACCTATTTGTTTTGAGGCGCTACGCTGAGGCTGACCCTTTCCTAACCAGTGGCGGTGTTAGTTTGGCAAATGCGGACGTGATCGCCGATTTTGTACCAGGTACAGATTTAATCGGTTTGGGGGAAGGTATCAGTTTTAGCGACTTGAATATTCTGGAAGCTGGAAACGATACTGTTATTCAAGACCGAGTGACTGGAGAATTTCTCGCTACTCTCAGAGGGGTGAGACAAAGTGCAATTAACCAGGCAAGTTTCACTAATAATATTGGCAGCGTTGTTCCCAGCCCCCCGCCTCCAGCGCGGACAACGGCTTATGCTTTAACTCCTGCTAATCGGATTGTGGGTTTTAGTCTTTCCAATCCGGGAAGTGTGCTCTCAGATTTGCCCGTGACTGGATTGCCAGCGGGAGAAAGTTTGCTGGGAATTGATTATCGGCCGGCTAACGGCAGACTTTACGGTGTGGGTTCTAGCAATCGCTTGTATACTGTCAATCCGATGACTGGCGAAGCAAGTCCAGTCGGTAACGGGCAGTTTGCTGTTCCCCTAACTCCGGGGGCTGCGGGTTTTGATTTCAATCCGACAGTCGATCGAATTCGGTTTGTCAATCAAGCCGATCAAAACGCCCGCCTCAACCCGGATAACGGGGCACTTGTGGATTTTGACACGCTGGCGGGGGGAATTCAACTCGACGGGAATTTGGCTTATGTTGCGGGCGATCGCAATTTTGGGTCAAATCCTGCAGCAGCAGGGGCTGCGTACACGAATAACTTTGCGGGCGCAACTTCGACCACACTATTTGCAATTGACAGCGATTTGGATGTTTTGGTGCGACAAGATCCGCCGAATAATGGAGGATTGAATACGATCGGATCTTTGGGAGTTGATGCTACTAGCGTTCTCGGCTTTGATGTCAGGAGTATTGGCGGCCGCGAGGTGGCAGTGGCGGCGCTGGAAGTTGGTGGGATTTCCGGCTTGTACAATATCAATTTAAGTAGCGGTCAAGCTTCCTTTGTCGGTCAAATTGCCGACGGGAGACAGATTAACGGTTTGGCTTTGCCTTTGCCTACAGCTTACGCTTTAACTGTCAGAAATGGCGCTGAAACAATTGTCGGTTTTAACGAGGCGGCACCGCGGGCGATTCTCAGCGACGTGGCAGTTACAGGGTTGCAGCCCGGAGAAAGTTTGCTGGGAATTGATTTTCGCCCCGCTAACGGTTTGCTTTACGGTGTGGGTTCTAGCAATCGCTTGTACGCGATCAATCCCGTTACTGGGGCTGCAAGTGCAGTCGGTAGCGGACAGTTTGCTGTTCCTCTAACTCCGGGGGCTGCGGGTTTTGATTTCAATCCGACAGTCGATCGAATTCGGTTTGTCAATCAAGCCGGTCAAAACGCCCGCCTCAACCCGGATACCGGGGCAATTGTCGATGTTGACACGCTGACGGGGGGAGTTCAACTCGACGGGAATTTGGCTTATGCTGCGGGCGATCGCAATTTTGGCAATCCCGGCGCGGCTGCTGCTGCTGCGTATGTGAATAACTTTGCAGGGGCAGCTTCGACGACACTGTTTGCAATTGACACCAATTTAGACATTTTGGTGCGGCAAGATCCGCCGAATAATGGCGTGTTGAATACTATCGGGTCTTTGGGAATTGATGCTGGTACCGTTCTCGGCTTTGATATCAGGAGTGTTGGCGGTAACGAGACGGCTTTGGCGGCGATCGATGTTGGCGGAGTTTCCAGTCTATACAATATCAATTTGACGACCGGTCAAGCTTCGATTGTCGGTCAAATTGGTGACGGGCGAGGGATTAAAGGTTTAGCACTGACTTTGATTTAACTGCTAGATTCCCAGCGATTTTAGGCATCAATTATGTACTTTTTAGGTAGAAAGTTGAAAAAAAATCAACTTTTCTACAATCTGAAATTGTCAGTCTAAAGTCGTTTGGGCAATTCCCAATTCCCAATTTGAGGTAACATATTATTTTGCCAACCAAGATAATATGTTATCTCAAGTTTTTTACTTGCTACGTTCCCGCAGTGACGGCAAATATCTGTCCGCGAATCCCAATCCAGATGCGGCAGTGAGTTACCTGCTGATGTTTCGCGAAGACTATGACGCTTTGAGCTATCTCAATGCCCACGCTGCTGATGTTGCCGATCGATTCGGAGTAGAATCGATTTCCGGTTCTCAGGTAAAAAAGCTGCTTGAACGTTGGGGCTTTAACGGTGTGGGGGTTGTTCAAGACCCGCTGTTACCGAATATTGAGTTTTTATTGACAAAGGATTGACAATTGACAAGATTTGCGCTTCACCCGGTTTCAGGAAGAAATCGGGTTTTTTCGTCAAGTTTTGAGGATATCGCCCGATCGAGCTTGTACAGTTCTGTGCCCCATATCTAGTGCAAATTGTCAAATATATTAACCTTTTACCCTAAATCTGAATCCTGTTGTATATTCGTAGTCTGTTGATTTATTCCGACACGTCAGTACACAACCTATGGTTCGAGAATTAGAGCGATCAAGTGCCAGCGATCAACGCAACCTGTCCGATTTCCCCGAAACAGCACCCGCAGCCAATCCAGTATTTTTTAGGACTTACAGCCGCCGTACCGAGACAGGAAGGGAAACTTGGGCCGAAGTGTGCGCGAGAACAGTCAAGGGGCTGCAAAAGCTGGGAAACCTCACTCCCGAAGAAACACAACTGCTGCACCGGATGCAAAACGAGCTCAAAACCCTCGCTTCAGGCCGCTGGCTGTGGGTAGGTGGCAGCAAATGGATCGAGCAACCAGAGAATTTTTCCGGCGCATATAATTGCTCATCAACAAATATTCTCGACTGGCGTTCCTTTGGCTTGTTGATGGACTTGGCAATGATGGGCTGCGGCACTGGGGCAGTCTTGGAACCACAATATATCAACCAACTGCCGCCTATCCGCAACCGTTTAACCCTAACCATGCAAGGCGAAATCGGCTCTACACCCGCCCAGTCGCGCCGTCAAGAAACAGAAGTAAAAATAGCAGAAAAAACCGCCACTATTTATGTCGGAGATTCTCGCCAAGGTTGGGTACAATCCTATCAAACTTTGCTGGAATTATCCACAGATGAAAGATTTGCAGGAGAAGTTCAAGTTTTCATCGATTTGAGCGATGTTCGCCCGGTGGGAGAACCTTTAAAAGGTTTTGGCGGAGTAGCAAATCCGGTGAAATTGCCAGACCTTTATCAGCGCTGCGCCGCAATTTTGAATAAAGCTTTAGGGCGGCAGTTAAATTCAGTTGAATGCTGCGTGTTGATAGATGAAGCTGCGGTCACGATCGTCGCTGGCAATATACGCCGAAGCGCGGGGATTCGTCAATTTGATTCAAGTGATGAACTGGGCGCAAATGCTAAAAATAATCTGTGGCAGCAAGATGAAAATGGCAACTGGAAAATCGACCCCGATCGAGATGCTTTGAGAATGGCAAATCACTCTCGCGTTTTTCATCATAAACCGACGCGGGAAGAGTGTATTGATGCCGTTCGCCAACAGTATTATAGCGGAGAAGGTGCGATTCAATGGTCTGGGGAAGCCATAGCAAGATCTAACTGTGATATCTTAACAAGTCCTGAACTCAAGGATGAATTTCTCAAAGCCTACGCTCTTGGCAACAGTAAGCATTGGTTGCAAAAGCATTATCCTCACATTTCTGAAACTGAAATCAATCACCGTTTGGCTCGCTATGGTTTAAACCCTTGTCATTCGGGCGACACATTAGTTTCAACTGACCAAGGATTAGTCCCTATCAAAGATTTAGTTGGCAAGCATTTTAAAGCCTTAGTTGATTTGCGGTCTGTGGGACTAGACGGGTTGAAATTAACTGATGCGATCGCCTTCTCTACGGGTGTACAGAATACCTACTCTATCACACTAGAAAATGGGCTTCAGATGAGATGTACTGCTGACCATCAACATTTTACCGATCTAGGTTGGGTAGCAACCAAAGACTTAACCCCCGATCGCGCTATCTTCATCCAGAGAGGAGAAGGGAGTTTTGGCAAAAGTACGATCGCAGTCACTCAAGCTCAAATGTTAGGTTGGTTGTATGGAGATGGTTCAATTTACCAAGGAGCTAAAGGCTTAGACGCAGTATTCTACATCAATCAAAAGGAATATTCAACTGTATTTCCTGTTCTATTTGAAGCCGTTGAATCTTTGACAGGCTATCCCCACAAGCCCAGTATAGTTAAAGGAGTCTATACTTTTCACAGTGGCTCACCTTTGATGCACTCATTCCTTGAAGAATTAGGGATTCAGTCTAAAGACTGTTTGCCGAATACATTTCTATCTCAATCAAAAGAGGTAATCATTGGTTTCCTTCAGGGATTGTTTTGTTCCGACGGTAGCGTGAGTATTAAAGCAAAGCACATAGAACTTCGCAACCGTTCTCAGGAATTACTGAAACAAATTCAACTATTGCTGCTCAACTTGGGAATCAAAAGCAGTCTAAAAATCAAGGAAAAACCAGGTGGTAAAGGAGTTCCATATACTTTAAAGGATGGCACTGAGAAAGTCAGTAATAACCGAGGGAGTTGGCGAATCATAATTTACTCAGGAGATGGAGCCAAAAACTTCTGTAAATTGATTGGTTTCCCACTTGTGCCAGAAAAACAACAGCGTTTAGAGCAACTTGCTATCAAACCGCAAACCAGGAATTACAGCGAAGCAGTTGTCAAACACCGCTATACTTCAAAAGTGAAAAGTGTAGAAGAGTTCGGAGAAGAAACAGTCTATGACCTCCATGTTCCCTTAACTCACTCTTTCATTGCTAATGGTTGTATTACTCACAATTGTGGGGAAATCATTGGCTCGAATTTTCATTGCAACCTTTCGGAGGTTCACCTCAATCAACTTGATCCTTACAATTTCAAAGAACAGGAGGAAGCTTTCACCGCCGGAGCTCTATCTGTCGCCGTACTTCTCAATCACAAATTTCTTGAACCCCGCTATCAATACAGCCGCGAATTAGACCCGATTGTCGGCGTATCTTTCACGGGATTGTTCGATTTCTTCGTTCATGCTTTTGGCGTTGAGTGGCTGCGCTGGTGGGTGGAAGGCCGCCCGCAAACTCCCCAAGGAATCGCGTTTAAACAGCGGGAAGAAGAGTATTTGAGTGGTTGGCGCGAGATTGTCGATCGGGTAGTATGGGATTATTGCGATCGCCATTCCTTAAAACGCCCAAATCGCTGCACAACGGTTCAACCATCGGGTACTAAATCTCTGCTGACAGGTGCTTCTCCCGGCTGGCATCCGCCGAAAGCCCAGCGTTTCATTCGCCGAATCACTTTCGGCAAAAACGACCCCGTAGCCCTCGCCTGCATCGACTACGGATACAACGTGATTCCGTCTCAATCTGACAAAGATGAAAACGGCAATTTGCTGAACAATCCCTTCGATGAACGCTGTACAGAATGGCTGGTAGAAATACCTGTTGCGGTAAGTTGGGCTGACTTGCCCGGTGCTGATGAAATTGACATTAACAAGTTCTCAGCAGCGGCACAAATGGACTTTTATATGCAAGTGCAAAAGTTCTATGTCAGACATAACACTTCGGCCACGATTGAACTGCGCGAAAATGAAGTGGAAAGTTTGGGCACTCGGATTTATGAAGCGATTCGCGATGATGAAGGCTACATTTCCGCAGCGCTTTTGGCTCGGTTTGATGCTCTTGAAACTTTCCCGCGTTTGCCCTTTGAACCGGTGAGCAAGGAAATTTACACCAAGATGGTGCAAGAGGCATTAGGACGCCGCGAAATTGATGTTTTTCACGCGGCTTTGAGTCGCTATGACTTAGGTGAAATGATGGATTCGGGGCCGGCGGGCTGCGATTCCGATAAGTGTTTGATGCCGGAGACTAAGGCTATATAATACCGTTGAACTAAATCCCCCAAATGGGGGATTTTTTGTAATTATTTTCAGCAAATAGACGGTTGAAACCGCCGCATAATCGAGGGGGGAGCTAAAAATGCTATCATTCGAAAATCAGAGATTAAAGTTGTGCTGAATTAATAAAATGCAGAGGCTTTAGTGCAATGTCAGACAACCAGAATGAACCTAGAGAATACGATGCCGTCCTCGGCGGTCAAAATTCAATTCCTGTCAATGCTGCGGTACTCGGAGGCATTCCCGGCGTTAAAAGCCGCTTAGCCTCGCCCGCTGTCGAAGCTAGAATCGCCGCACTCTCCGAAGCGTTGAGATATGGAAAAGCAGGCTTAGATTTGATAATTGGAGGATTGCAAGATGAGTCAATGCAGGTAAAATTTGCTGCCTATTCACTGCTAAAAGATAGAAATGAGGGGGAGATTAAACAACATTTACAGAACTATTCTCCTATATTTGAATTTGATGTCATCACAGTCGATGCGTATGGAAAAGAAAACAGTCGCAGTAAGTCCTTTGCTGGCTTTTTTCCTGAAGACTTAGGTGACGGAATTGTACTGGAAATGGTTTACATTCCCGGCGGCACATTTATGATGGGTTCCTCCAACAGCGAAGAAGGACGACAGACTTGGGAAAGTCCGCAGCATCAAGTCACAGTACCGGCCTTTTATACAGGAAAATACCCCATCACCCAAGCACAGTGGCAAGCAGTCATGGGAAAAAACCGATCGGGTTTCAAAGGTGAAAAACGTCCTGTAGAAAATGTATGGTGGACTGAGGCCATCGAATTCTGTGGCAAACTCTCGCAACAAACCGGGAAAAAATATCGCCTCCTAAGTGAAGCAGAATGGGAATACGCCTGTCGTGCTGGTACAACCACCCTATTTCATTTTGGGGAAACGATTACCCCGGAATTAGTCAACTATAAAGAAGACTACTTCTCCCCAAGGGCCTGCCAAAAACTTTCCTACCCCGAACAAACAACCGATGTCGGGAGTTTTCCCCCCAATGCTTTTGGACTGTACGATATGCACGGCAATGTTTGGGAGTGGTGCAGCGATACGAGCCACAATAGCTATAACGGCGCACCAACTGACGGAAGTTCATGGGAAACTAGCTCAAATAATAGCCGAGTGCAGCGTGGCGGTTCCTGGTTCAGCAGTGCGGTCTTTTGCCGGAGTGCGTATCGTAGCATGAATTCGGTGGGCTACAGCTTGAGGGATAGTGGTTTTCGCGTAGCAGTAGCGTCGGTTTCTTCGCCCTCCTAGTTTTCCCGCGAGGATTCTTCTCTACTCTTTTACCCTTGAGGAAATCGGCGATTGAAATCGCTTCTTGTCAAACGAAGTCCGCCTGCGCGGACTAAGAGAACATAGCCGTGTCCTGCGTTATTTGAAAATATCTTTCCGCTTCTGCAACAGCAAAGTTGCGGTTAAATAAACTGCTGCGTGCAGGCCTAAAATTCCCCAATTCAAAGCCAAGTTTTGCAAAGTCGGTTCGTAGACTGCACTCTTCTCGAATAACTGCGGTAAGATTGTACGATCGCACAATCTTACCGCACTTTTCTCAACCCTTCACATAATAATCCCGCGTTCCCTTCGCATTCATCGCTTCTCCGAGTCGATTTAGCCCGTACACGTAAGCAGCAGTTCTCATGGAAACTGACAATTCCTGAGATTTTTTCCAAATTGCTTCAGTTTCTTCGACCATTTTATGCTTCAACCGCTGGTTGACTTCCTCCAGCGTCCAATAAAGTCCGCTGCGGTTTTGCACCCACTCAAAATAACTAACCGTTACGCCTCCGGCATTGACTAAAATATCAGGAATTACCTGAATTCCCCTCGCTTCTAAAACCAAATCAGCAGCAGAATCAATCGGCCCGTTAGCTACTTCAAAAATAAACTTAGCCTTAACATCATTAACATTCGCTTCAGTTATTTGATTCTCCAAAGCTGCTGGAACCAGCACGTCTACATCTAATGCTAAAAGTTGCTCATTTGTCAATATTTCGTGTTCGATAATATTGCAAACCGAATCTTCGCAGTAAACAGCTTTGATACCTTTGTTAGAGTCTTTAAAGCTTCTAATACTGGGGATATCCAGACCTTGTTTAGCATAAATTCCCCCTTGGGAATCGCTGACAGCAACAACTTTGTAACCTGCTTTCCAGAGCAGTTCTGCTATTTCGGCACCGGCATTACCAAAACCTTGTACTGCTACAGTTGTATCTTGAGGATTTAGCTCAAATTTGGGTAGAATAGTTTGTACTACAAAAAAAGCACCCATTGCGGTTGCGGTATCTCTGCCCAAACTGCCACCAATTGTCACTGGTTTACCAGTCACTACCGCTGGAGAAAGCTGCCGCTTAATAATATTGTATTGATCCATCATCCAACCCATAATCATGGGGTTGGTGTAGACATCCGGCGCGGGAATATCGACATCGGGGCCGATGAAATCTGCGATCGCATCGACATAGCCCCGGCTCAACCGTTCCAATTCCAGTTTGGACAATTCCTTGGGATTGAGAGTAATTCCGCCCTTGGCTCCTCCAAAGGGCAAGTTCAAAACTGCACATTTAAAAGTCATCCAAAATGCTAAGGATTGCACTTCATCAAGGGTTACTCCCGGATGATAGCGCACTCCTCCTTTAGACGGGCCTCTGGTATTGTCGTAGCGCACCCGATAACCTTGGAAAATTCGCAGGGAACCGTCGTCCATCCGCACGGGTATCGATACAATTAAACTGGATTTGGGGTGTTTCAGCCGTTCGATCGTATCCTCGGAAAGCGACACATATTTTAAGGCTCGTTCTAATCGGCGACTGGCATCGGCAAATAATGAATCAGACATAAGAAGTTAGTTGTTAGTTGACTGTTGAGTGTTGAGTGTTGACTGTTATCAGAGAGAAGAAGGCTTTGGGTGCTTAAGCTAATTTAATCACAATCCAGGTTGAATTCTGTCAACTGTCAACGGTCAACTGTCCACACAGTGCCTTGTGTCGATCGACTTTTCGAGCAGTCCCAAGCAGCGATTAAGCAGATACACTTACAATAGAGGGTGATATTTAAGCTCAAGCCTCAATTTGAGTTCGATCGCTCAAATCAGTGCCAGCCATCAGGGGAATTAAATTCTGAAATAGATCGAGGCTTTAGCTGACGTTAGAAACTGAATTATTATTATTATGGTTGGACTCCTAGCCGCACTTTCTGCGTCTGCGGCAGGGGGTATGAGAATTGCCCTGCCCCTGCTGTTAATTGGTTTGTTGCGGATTGACAAACTTTGGTCGGAAATACCTCTATTGTCGGGGGTTCCCCCCCAGGTGGCTATCACCATCTTGGTGAGTTGGTCGCTGTTAGAGTTATTTGCTTCTAAAACTTTTGTGGGACAGCGGGTACTGCAAATTGTGCAAATTATTTTCAGTCCCATTGTAGGAGCAATTATGGGAAT
This sequence comes from Microcoleus sp. BR0-C5, assembly GCF_036705045.1. Taxonomy (NCBI): domain Bacteria; kingdom Bacillati; phylum Cyanobacteriota; class Cyanophyceae; order Oscillatoriales; family Microcoleaceae; genus Microcoleus; species Microcoleus sp. BR0-C5. The sequence continues at coordinate 61,512 of NZ_JAUBTR010000004.1, read as the reverse complement.
TGCGATCGCTCAGGTAAGTTCGATCGATGAAATTATTGCTCACCCTTGGATGCTGTGGATAATTGGTATTGTCGGAGGTTTGTTGGCTTTAGTGCTGCAACTGGTACAAGCAGGATGGTTTTATCGGCTGCGGGGTTTGCCGATTTGGGTGATTTTCCTCCAAGATGTTCTGTGCATTTCCTTGGTTTTGTTTGCCTTTGACGCACCGCGACAGGGAGGGTTAGTGGCGATGATGCTGCTGTGGCTGGCAATTCGCAGTTCTAAAGAGTGGTATCGCTGGTACAAAAGTCAGGGAATACCGGGCGATAGGGGAAATCCCCGCCGCCGCAAGCGCGATCCTGATTAATTAGTGATTAGTTATTGGTGATTAGTTATTGGTGATTAGTCATTTCGTTTACGGTTGTTTCGGAATGATTTAACCGCAGAGACCGCAGAGGGCGCTGAGGAAGAGAAGAGAGAGATGAATAATTCCTATACCAACGGATTTTATATCATTAGTCATTTGTAACAACAGTCAACAGCCAACAGTCAACTGTCAACTGTCAACTGTCAACAGTCAACTGTCAATTTAAAGCAATCCGATCGAGTGTAGCGGGCCCTGACCCGTAATTAACTCCAGCAATAGTGCCACAAAACCAATCATTGCCACACGACCGTTCCAGACTTCCGCCCCCGTGGTCAAGCCCCACTCCCACTGCTCTTGAGGGTACATTTTCACTATCTTGGAAGGGCGTATAACATCGGAGAATTTAACGCTGGGAGATTCGATCGACTCGATGACTAAATCGGCCAAGGCTTCAATAAACACCGGATGAGTATTCAGGGCGGGCACTCGGTAGAAATTTTTAATCCCGGATTCTTCTGCTAATTCTCGATACTCCATGTCAATTTCTTGCAGAGTCTCGATGTGTTCGGAAACAAAACTAATCGGAACTACCAACAAATCTTGGACTCCATTTTCTGCCAATTCGGTAATGGCATCTTCGGTGTAAGGCTTGAGCCATTCCACCGGGCCAACCCGACTTTGATAAGCTAGAGTGTGTTCGTTCGATCGGTTCAAATGTTCCATAATCAGACGAGTGCAATCTTCAATCTCGCGCTGATAGGGGTCTCCAGCCTCTTCTACGTAGCTGAGGGGGACGCCGTGGGCGCTGAAAAAGATGTGAACTCGATCGGGATTCGGATTGTGGTCTAGTTGTTGGGCTATCAATTCCGACATTGCCTGAATGTAACCAGGCCGCTGATACCAAGAAGGAATCGCGGTATATTCTATATCCTTGAGGGCAGGATCTTTGCCCCACATTTCTTCTAGCTGCCGGAAGCTAGAACCGCTGGTGCTGATGGAAAATTGAGGATACAGTGGCAAGATTGTCAAATGTTCAATGCGATCGCGCTTAATTTTGGCGATCGCCTCTTCAGTAAAAGGATGCCAGTAGCGCATCCCCACGTATACTCGAGCATCCTGTCCCTTTTCTTGCAAGAGTTCTTGCAGCGAAGCCGCTTGTTCCTCGGTAATCCGCCGCAAAGGAGAGCCGCCCCCGATTTGGCGGTAGTTTTCCTGGGATTTTTGAAAGCGCAGGGTCGAAATCAACCAGGCGAGCGGTTTTTGCATCCACGGAAACGGAATGCGAATGATTTCCGGGTCAGCAAACAAGTTGAACAGGAAAGGACGGACATCCTCGATTTGATCTGGCCCGCCCAAGTTTAATAGCAATACTCCCACACGACCCATAGCGGTTACAGCTCTCCCATCGTCTCAGTTCTGTTACTTATCTTTATCATATAACTTAATAATATCTTAAGTCGATAGCAAGGTATACATAATTTTGACTATGGCAACACTTTTTAGAGATTTAAGTTATCGGTATCAGTGTCTCTAGGATTGCGATCGGGCGTCTGGCTGCTTTGAGCGTAGGCGGCAATGCTCGTTTGGGTCACAACAGCCAACGAAAAATGTACCATCAGCCAATTATTATTTAGAAGATTTTGCCGACTGTCAGTTTGACAGGAGTACGCAGCAGCGTTGCGATGCACGAAATGCAACGGGCGCAATTGCGACAAATCTTTCAGGAAGTATACCGCGTGCTTAAGCCAGGTGGTCTATTCATTTTGGTAGATATTCATCGGCATACAAATCCGGTATTTAGGTCAGGGTTGGCTGTATTTTTGTGGTTGTTTGAGACTGAAACTGACTTGGGGAGTTTGTTTGCAGAGGTGGATTGCGATCGTACAATTCCGAATGAACTCAACAACAAAAACTTTAGGATGGCGGCAGCCTTCAAGTAATCCAAGTTCAAAAGTCATTAGTCATTAGTAAGGGACGAGCCAATTATTGACTAAACACTGCTGAATTCTTACTTTTAAAATGAGGAATATTTAGTCATCGCTAATCCTTCATAACTAATGACTAATGACTAATGACTAAACAAACTTTTTCGCTTCTGCCAAAGCCGCCTCAAACTTTAGCAATACATCCTTTTCTGTGTGAATAGCTTTCTCTTGTTCCAGCAGCGGGCGGCCAAAGCGAAAAATGCCGTCCTGTTCAACGTGGTCTACATAAGGTAGCGTTTCTGGATGCGGCAAAAATTTTCTGCCGATGGTGTACGGCGTGTGGAAAGAAAAGCTAAAGTCGGGAAACTTGTCGCTTTTGATTTCGAGATAGTAAAGCGAGTAATAATCTTTGGTTTCGCAGTACACACATTCGCGGCACTTATTTACAAGTTTGCGGTTCTGATAGAAAAAATCCCACTTATCCCAAAAGTAGCCATCTTTCATCATTTCCTGGTGGTCGTCGCACAGTTCGAGATATAATTTGTCAGAATCCGCCGGACGGTAGAAGTAAAGCATGGCGTAGGGCATTTCAATCAGTAACTTGACTGCTTGATTTTTTCGCTGATACCATTCCTGCTGGTGAGTTTCGTAGACTTCCTTATATTTAATTGCTTTAAAGCTGTTAAGCTGATTTTCTTTGGCCCAGCGCGACGCCCAAACAGTCCAGTAAGCTAGCTGGAAGGTTGCTGAAATTTCCGCCGAACCTTGTTCTTTCCAGTCGGCAATGATTTTTTCCCACTCGGAACTAAAAGCTAGTCGTGATTGTTCGTTTTCTTCGGGCTTTTCTGTATTAATTGGGGTGGGTACTTGGCGATTATTTTTAATCAGCCCTTTGGGTTCTTTGCGCCAATTATTAATATCGGTGGGCGTGAGACTTAAGATGAATCTTCTGTCGTGAACGGGATATTCTAAATGGATTCCTGATTTGCGGAAAGAGCGGTATTCTAGAACAGGGAGTTTGTCTTGTTCAATCCACTGCTGGCGTTCTGCTGGCGAACACTTGAGTATTGCTTCTAATTCTACGGGATCGACGGCTAATTCACTTTTGAATGTCTCCCAAAATCTTTCTTGTTCGGCTGGATTTGCTTCTAGGAGGGATACAATTCGATTGACGAGATGATCGGTTTGGTCTTGGCAATTGTCGGGAAGTCCTAAGAAGTCGAGGAGTTTGGTCTTGAGTATGCGTCTGGCTGAGATTAGCTCGGCTAACATGAGAAGCTCCAGTAGAGTCATGACTTGCGCCCTTGAACTGGCAAGATTTGCACAAGTCTTATATATCTTAATAGATTCTCCTGGGTTGTCGGCAATTGAAATTTTCGCGCGAGGGAAGCTATCCCGCGCGTGCGAGCCCGTTGCGGTAGGGAATCGCCCAACAGCAGCCCCCTCCCTAAGCCAAAATACTCAAAACAAGGCCAAAATACCGATTCCCTACGGGATAGCTACGCTTCACGACCTTTTGGCCTGATTGGCTAAAACTCATATGTTGCACCATTCTCAATTACTTGTTTAGGAACAGGCAAGATGCCTGTTCCACAAGAAAATTTTGTGGAACAGGCATCTTGCCTGTTGCTGACAATGGTGCAAAATATCAGCTAAAATCGATAATTGCGATCGCCCACCCACAAACTCACAGGCACAGCATGGCCTGTTTTGTCAACCTTTACTTCTACCACAAAAGATTGTCGCTGCTTCCTTTGAGCTTCGCTAATCTCCTGATTGACTTTTTCCCTTTCATCCTCTGGCATATAATAAGTTTCTAAGCCATATTCCATCTGCCAACCGTTATATTTGCCCTTAATTGCGATTTGATTGGCGGGCAACTTGGTGGGATTTTCTAGACTGACGCGGACGGGTTTCCAAGCTTGGGGGCGGCCGGGATTAGTCGAGGCTTTTGGCGCTTCTAAGATTACATAAAAACTGGTTTTTGCCTTGACACTGTGCGTATTTTGTGGACAAACAACTCCGGGCGGACAATATATTTTTTCTGCCGGTAAATCTTTCCAGCCGGGGAGTTTTTGGAGATTTGTGCTAGCAGAAATATCATAGCTCAAAACTTGGTAATATCCGCGCAAAAAGTCGTAAGGGTCTACTGGTACTGTTTGCAGGACAACTGTTTTGCCAGTAATAAAAGTGTAAACGGCGGTGGCGGGTACGGCGGCAATTAGTCCGATTTGCAGCAGCAAAGGAACCCACAGCCGCCACGCAGGAAGGCGTTTTGCTTCCGGGGAAAGCTGAAACAGATTTGTTGTATCTGGATTTTCAACTAATAAGTCAATGTTGTTGGTGTTCATATTACTAATTGGGCATAGGGCATAGGGCATGGGGCAGGGGTCATTTATTCCTTAAATCCGTTACATCCGTTAAATAATCCGTTGCCGAACTTCTCTTTCTATTCATCTTTGATTGTGGCGAAGTGGCGCTCGAACCACAAACCCGCAGCAATAACACCGATTCCGCATAAAACAAATACAAAAGATTTGAGCAACAATTCTGTGTTATATTCAAATAATCGGCTGATTATTTGCAGGGTAATTAATACCATTCCTCCCCAAAAAACCTGGCGGTTTCCTAATGCTAAACCTTCTCTGATTAAGCCGGCAGCGAGCAGAAATGATAAAACATTAAACAGGAAAGTTGCTAATTGAGGAATGGGAGTAAAACTGAGGTGAAAAAACGGTATTAAGGCGTTGGCGAGGATGAAAATGCCGATCGCACCTGTGGTCAAATCGACTCCTTTTTGTTTTGGTCGCCGCCGTTCCAAACGTCCCAAACGCAGCCACTCAAACACCGTTAAAGCGCCCACAACCGCTACATTTGCGAGCAAAACCCCATCTGGCTGAATTTGCTCAGGATTCGGCAAATCTTGCCAAAACCAGTGGAAAGAAAGAACATAAAACACACCGGCGAGAAATAGCAGTGCTAAACTGCGGGCGGTAGGTTGAAACAGCTTGCTGCGTACTTTCGGCCAGATTGCATCGTCGTATCCCCACAGCAAAGCGGGCGGCAAAGCACAAAAAATTGCAGCAGCCCAGCTTGGATTTAACCCTTGGACAATAGAAACTTGTAGCGAAAAAATTATCGCGATCGCACCTATGGCAAAAATAGCACGCGATCGACACCAATAAGCCAGTGGCACAAACATTATACTGGCTGCGATCGGCATTTGCCGCACCAAAACTTCCAGCCAAGAAAACTCGACTTTGGAAGACCAATCTAAGACAGCAAGCCAATAGCCCAAACCGATTAAAAGTGCGGACAAAACGCCCAAGGAAGTCAACCGCAAACTGTAAGCCATTCCGAGCACGCCGATTCCCCAAGCAAGTAAAAGTCCGTAGGAAGAACCGCCTATGTGGAACATTTGCGCCATCAAAGCCATATTTGCTCCTAAAATCAGAGCTCCTAACAGCAACAATCCTTCACCTAGGAATTTGTTTCGCCCTTTTGTTGCGGGCAAAATATTTGGATTTGAGCTTTGGCTTCGGGATGGGGGAATTCGCCACAGATAGAAACCCGCCGCATTGACTGCGACGAAAAGACTTAGCAGCAGTGCGACTCTCACTTCGCGCGACCAAACTTGCCAGTTTGCGGCTACAAAGGTGATGACTCCTATACCGAGGAGAATGCCGCCGAGACTCATCAGAATGGTGAGAAAACGGTTGCGGGAGGCGGTTTCGAGTGTGTTGAATTGGTAGCGTTCCGAAAGTTGTTGGTAGAATGAAGTGTCGATGAGTCCTTCTGCTTGCCAGAGTTTGGCTTGTTCCTGCAACTCGCGTCGAAATTTATCTGAAATCATTGTTTATATTCCAGAGGATTTGAACTGTGATAGCTATTAATCTGTCACTTGTGGGGGGATTGTCGATGGAGGCTGGGACACCTGCTAAACTAGCACAGCAGATTTGATTGATATCCTTCGGCTGTTGAAACCGTTTCTACATAAACAAAATCCCAGCAGAAAGGAACGAATAAATCAAGGAATCTAATATTATGGTACAAGCTCAATCTAAAAAATTCACTTTTGACGAGTACCTTAATTACTCAAATGATACGGGTCAACGCTATGAGTTAATTGATGGGGAGTTAATAGCTTTGCCGCCAGAATCTGAACCTAATAATTTCATTGCTAACTATCTATTTTTCTATTTTGCCAGCAGCGGGCTAGTGCCACTCAGGCTGATTAAAACGCATAATTGCGAGGTTCAAGTTGCCGTTTTGCGTTGGCGAAGCCCTCGAAGAGGATCGGGAGATGCCGCCAATCGCTACCCCGATTTGATAATTCTGGAACCTGAACATATTCCGCTGACAGCAACCAGGCTAACTATCACTTTTGATATGCTGCCTCCTCGGTTGGTTGTGGAGGTAGTCAGTCGGGGTATAGTGGGCAGCGATCGGGATTACGAGCGCAAACGAGCTCAGTACGCAGCGCGGGGCATTGCAGAGTATTGGGCGATCGATCCAATAGAAGAAGTGGTGACGGTTTTGCGGCTTCAGGATGGGCAATATGTTGAGGTTGGGGTATTTCGGGATGGGGAGGCGATCGTATCTCCGATGTTTCCACAGCTAAGTTTGACGGTTCAACAGATTTTGAGTGGAGAGGTTTAAGGGCGGATCAATAGCTAATTGGTTAGCATTCATCTAACCACCTACCGATTAGTGAAAATCTCCACCCTCAACCTGATTGAGGCCATGTTTCAATCCCTAATAGGGATTTAGGTTGATTGCAACCTGTAAGTTTCGCTAACAGTCACACCATTTTTAGATAGTGACGTGAGAATATCACCAACCTTACTTTGCTAAATAAATCTAGGCGGGGAAACACACATTTCCCCGCCTAGAGCCTACAACCCTTAAAACCACATCAGGAAATATCCATAATTTCCTGATTTAGAGCTTCAAACGTATACTAAAGAATATCTATACAAAGCTATTGAATCTGAATATAAACATTTATATTTATTTCATTGATGTAGTTCATCGGCTGTAAGAAATGGTGAGTATTGAACTATCTTCAACCATATTTCGCCCCAAAAAATTAGTTAGCAATCCAAAAATTACATTTTCATCGCTCAAATCTAATAAGTTAATTTCATCCGATGATACCAACTTAGTAAAAACAGATTTATAGTACAAAAGCTCTTCATGTAACGATGGGTCTACATCTCTCCCCCGATGTAACATCAGATCGACAACATCGTTTTTTGAATAACCTTCTAAAAATTGAACATCACTACTGAATATAGAATATCTTTCTACTGGATATAAAGAAGAACTAAGTAACTTGTTTCTAACTATGTTAAAATCATTACCTAAATCAAAATAAACAACTGGATAAAGTGTTGAAAAGTGTTTAGTCTTAAAGTAATCAGTGACATAATTACCACGTCTACCAGAACTTACTTTTATTTGAATCCCGGCATTCTTACGTTTTCCGGCGGTTATATTCTTAGGAACCAATAATTCTATTGCTCTTGTCGCGTTATCAATCCAGCATATATCTCTGGGACTCTGGTAACTGTACCATGTAGGATTTTCAGTAAATGTTTTTGCAAAACCTGTTCCTATTGCACGATATTCATCTGGTTTTTGCAAAAGAGGATACCAAAAAATTTTCTTTACTAGATTAGTAAAAAAATTCTGTTCTTCTTTAAGAAATCGTGCAATATTAGCCCACTTAGCATTTTTATTTAGATCACTATTACATTCTCTTACAACAATTCCTTCTGCTGTGTATCCCAACATTTTAGATACCATTAATGAAAATCTTTTTTTTACATGATCACCCTTTATAAAGGGGTTGTAACTATACATATCAATTGTAGAATCGAAATATATAATCCCAACATCCTCTAACAATTTAATTAAATCTTTTGTTCGCTTATAAAGCTGAATATCAATTAACTGTTTACCCTCATCCGCAATAGATTCTTTTATATGGTCTTTTGGAAGGATTAATTTTTTACCTTCTTTCGCAATAGATTGTTTTATATGGTCTATGGGAAGAATTAAAACAGAATTTAACATAATAGTTTATTTCCTATAAAAGGCATTGTGAAAAATTAGAGCTTAAAATCATTACCTTTAGATTAACACAGCACTATTTTTGATGTAAATACTTTATATCTAGACCGTACAACCTTGCCACCGCTCCGACCGCTCCGACCTTTCCCGACCTTGCCACCTTGCCAGCGCTCCGACCGTGGTTAAGGTGCGACTGTTGCGACTGTGCAACCGTGCCTGTGGTGCGATTGTGCCAGCCGTGCCAGTGCCAGCCATCCAATCACCCCAAAAACCCCCACAATGCCCTAAATCACTGCATTTTGCCATCCGTGCCAGTGCCAGCCGTGACACCGTGCCAGCGAGTCGATCGCCCCGTTGCCTCGGAGTCATCCGATCGCCCTGTTGAATCTGGCAATTTGAAGGGGTAACGACAGCCGAAAAAAATTACTCCCTCAAAAAAACACCTACCCCTAGGCGCAAATTTTATCCATCAACCCGATTTAAATTCCAGTCGTAAGGCAAAAAAACGATCGCCCATCCATCACCCACAGCCGCCTCCGGCCCCAAATAACCGCCCACATACTCAGCCACCGAACCCGCCGCCTTTACAAAATCCTCGCCGTACCACTTAAAAATCTTGCTCAAATAAAGCGTCTTTTTCTGGGCATCATATCGCACCTTATCAGGATTGTGAATAAAACGGCTCGCATCCGCTTCTAGTTGAGTCCGTACCGACTCCGGGAAATAAGCCCCCCGGCGCAGCAGCGGGCACCCGACTGAAGCGCAAACTAATGCAAAATGGATGCGCGGTTCCGCAAATTCCGGCCGCAAAATTGCGTGTTCGATTTGATTGAGACTGTACTTTTTGCCGCCAATAATCGTATTTGAACGAGTGAAAAAATCCAAAAAACTCAGCCAGTTGGGAATTCCCAAAACTTTGGGACGGATGGATGCGATCGGGTATACTTCCAGAACTTGAGAAATTGCGATCGCATTATAGGCATTCAGCCACAAGGCCAGCCGCGCATCCGCATCTGTACAATCCGCCAAATCCACATCAGCCAAACTTTCCAGCCACGCCCTCAAAACATCCGCCCCCTCAGTTGTCCAGCGCCGATAATTGACGCGGCCCAAATCGTCAACGTAGCGTTGCAGCAACTCGTCCCAAATCGTAAAGTCGATCGTACCGATCATTGATTACTACCCATAATATAAGGCGGGCATGGCTTTAACTTGTGCTTCTATTTAATACTACCGTCAACCCAGATAACACCTGCAACGGTAGCATTTTTTAGATTAGCCCCGTCAAACGGGATCAGGTTAAATTAGCATCGCTCAAATTAGCGCCTTGTAAATTAGCTTGTCGCCAAGCAGCCCCGCTCAAATTTGCCCCGGATAAATTAGCATCTCTAAAATTTACTTCTCTCAAATCTGCCGCTGGCAAATTCGCATTTGCTAAAGTCGCGTGCGCCTGGGGAATGCCCATCAAATCCCCGCCCGGACACTGGTTAGTTTACCACAACTAATTGACTTGCTGCGGCTTAGGTGCAATCACCGGTGTAGCCAACCCGACAATCATTCCCCATGAAACTGCTCCCAAAGTTACAGATTTCCTGCTCTTTACATTCTACAATCTTAAAAGATTCTTAATTTCAATTTCAACGGGGATCGGTTTCTTCCGGCACAACACCAATCCCACTTTGAGCTGCATTTTTTTTAATTTCCCTTACCTTCCTAACAAATTATGACGGATCGAACCGACTTTTTCGATAAACTGTTAGCGGCTGTTGAAAGCAATCAAAGTTTGCTGTATTTAGCCCTCGACCCCGACCCGGAAACCTTGCCCCCGCTGGTTTCGATGACTGGGGAGGAAACTCAAACTTTTGTAACTGATTTGTTTGACAAGCTAAAAAGTGCGATCGACCAAACAGCAGATTTAATCTGTGCCTGCAAAATCACCCTCGGTTTTTACCAATCTCTCGGTATTCCCGGTTGGGCATTGCTGGAACAAATTTTAACAATTATTCCCCCTCACCTGCCAGTAATTTTAGATGCCAAACACTGCGATTTAAATACCAGCACAGTATTTGCCAAAATTGTATTTCAAGACTGGCGAGTTGACGCTATTACCTTAAGTCCCTATGCCGGATTCGACCAAGTAGCGCCTTTTTTGTTATACGCCGGAAAAACTGTTTTTGTACTCTGTGCCACCGCCAACCCGTCAGGGGCTGCTTTGCAAGAATATCCGACGCCAAAAAACCCTTTTTACTTGCAATTAGTCCGACTCTCTCAAACTTGGGGAACTCCCGAAAAACTCGGTTTAGAAGTAGGAGTAATGCCGGATATGTTAGCCCGGATCCGCAAAGAAGCTCCTGAACGCCTAATTTTAGTCGAAGGAGACATCGCCGAAGAAAATGACCTGACAGAAGAAAACGACCTCGCAGAACTGCTGGCAGTCGGTTTAAGCACAAATGGTGACGGTTTATTGCTGCCAGTCCCCCCGATTTTATTAGCGGGGAAAGAGCCGCGCCGAGAAATTGAGAAACTGCGGGATAGTATTAATAAACAGAGGGTGCGGGCAATAGAAGGTAGTCCCACTTGCGAACTGTGGCTGCCCGATGTTTGCTTTTTGCAACCGGAACCTCACCGCGATTTAATCTTGCAACTTTATGACATCGGCTGCGTAGTTTTTGGCGACCACGTACAAGCATCGGGAGCCGTATTTCCATATTACATCGACTTGCGGAAAATTATCTCAATTCCGCAGATTTTTCACCAAATTGTCAGCGCTTATGCAGACATTCTCAAGGATTTAAAATTTGATCGCATTGCGGGAATTCCCTACGGTTCTTTACCCACAGCAACGGGTTTAGCATTGCGGATGGAACGCCCGATGATTTTCCCGCGCAAGGAGGTGAAAACTTATGGTGCAGGTAAGTTAATTGAGGGGCATTTTCAGGCAGGAGAAACGATTGTCGTAGTCGATGATATTTTGATTAGCGGCAAAAGCGTAATGGAAGGCGCGGGCAAGTTAAAATCTGCCGGGTTGAATGTGGAAGATATCGTGGTATTGATCGACCACGAACAGGGAGTTAAAGATAAATTGCAGGCCAACGGTTATCGCGCTCATTCTGTGTTAGCGCTTTCGGAAATAGCTGAAGTTTTGTATCGAGCAAATCGCATTGATACCGAGCAATTTCAGCTTTTGACAGCGGAACATTAAACCCCAATTCCTGTAGGGGCGGGTTTTACCAACCATCTGGGCTAAAAATTAATAATCTTATAAACCCGCCCCTCAATGTACATTTTTTACCTGCGTTCAAAGTCAAGGTTGATATAGGTTATTAGTTGTGTGGGGGCGGGTTTATGAGGTTGTGTGTGTGCGTCGAATATTATTCGTAAAACCCGCCCCTACCAGACCATCGATCAACCTTGCAAAACTTCAATTAAAGCATCGCCCATCGCCCGACAGCCGACGAGTTTCATGCCTTCTGACATGATATCACCAGTGCGATAACCTCGATCCAAAACTTCGACAACTGCTTGCTCGATTTTATTAGCAGCTTCCGGCTGATTTAAGGCGTAACGTAGCATCATTGCCGCACTCAAAACTTGGGCGATGGGATTGGCTTTATCTTGTCCGGCGATGTCCGGTGCGGAACCGTGTACGGGTTCAAAAACCCCCGGCCCGCTTGCTCCCAAACTAGCAGAAGGCAGCATCCCAATACTACCAGTTAGCATCGCCGCAGCATCGGAAAGAATGTCGCCGAATAAATTGCCAGTGACAATCGTATCGAACTGTTTCGGCCAGCGAATTAACTGCATGGCTGCGTTGTCAACGTAGAGGTGAGAAAGTTCAACATCAGGGTATTCTGAAGAAAGGGCAATAATACGATCGCGCCACAGTTGCGAAACATCCAAAACATTCGCTTTATCAACGGAACACAGCCTTTTCCCCCGCTTCCTGGCAGTCTCAAAAGCCACTCGCCCGATTCTATCAATTTCCGACTCGGTGTAAGCCATCGTATTAACACCGCGTTTTTCGCCTGTTTCCGTCTCAAAAATACCTTTCGGTTTGCCGAAATAAATGCCGCCTGTGAGTTCGCGGATTACCATAATATCGACGCCTTCGACAACTTCCCGTTTCAAACTAGAAGCATCAACCAATTGCGGTAAAATAGTCGCAGGACGCAAATTTGCAAACAATCCCAATCCGGCGCGCAGTCCTAATAATCCCGTTTCTGGGCGCTGTTCGCGTGGCAAATTATCCCACTTGTAACCGCCGATAGCTGCTAACAATATTGCATCGCTGTTGCGGCATTTTTCCAGAGTTTCTTCTGGCAGCGGATTACCTGTTGCGTCAATAGCAGCGCCGCCCATTAAAGCTTCTTGAAATTCAAAGCCGATGTCCAATTGTTGACCGACAAGTTTCAGGACATCTACCGCCACAGCGATAATTTCCGGGCCGATGCCGTCTCCTGGTAAAAGAGTGATGCGGTAGTTTTGAGTCATATCGATTTAGGAGTTTTGATTTGAGATTTGAGATTGAGAGTTAATGGGAATTCTTTGGAAATGCAAGATATTCTCACAAGGCTATAATCATATCAGGATAAGCAACCTCAGAATTCATTATGACATTCCCGACTTACCCGCCTGCTCAAGCTGAACCGCCTCTAGACCCCCGGCAGAGTTTGCCAACAATGTATGATTTACCTAGCGAAGACCCAAAGGAGCCCGGTTTGCCAGATACGTTTCATTTAGATCAGCCGCAACTCTTGGAATTCACGTTTTTGCCGCCGGGATGGGATGCGGAACAAGTCTTTACAGCCAGTAACCTAAATTTGTATTACGATGCAACACAACCGCGCTGGCATAAACGCCCGGATTGGTTTGCTGCGGTGGGTGTGCCAAGGCTTTATCAAGGGCGCGATATGCGTTTGAGTTATGTAGTTTGGCAAGAACGGGTAAATCCGTTTGTGGTGGTGGAATTGCTATCGCCGGGAACTGAGGATGAAGATTTGGGGCGGACTGTTCAGCAAGTAGGGGAACCGCCGACTAAGTGGCAAGTTTATGAACAAATTTTGCGGATTCCTTACTATTTTGTGTTCAGTCGCTACACGGATGAATTGCGAGCTTTTCATCTTGTAGGAGGCCACTATGAACCGGCAGAATTAATTGATGGGCGGTTATTTATTCCTGAGTTGCAGTTGAGTTTAGGTTGGTGGCAAGGCAGTTATAAGAGTATGAATCGTTTGTGGTTGCGGTGGTTTACGGCCCAAGGAGGGTTGATTTTGAGTCCGGGTGAAAGAGCAACGGCGGCGGAACGGCAACTGATAGAATCTCAACAGCAACTGACAGAATCTCAACAGCAACTGACAGAATCTCAACAGCGAGAGGAAAGACTAGCGGCGCGGTTGCGGGAGTTAGGCATCGATCCTGAACAGTTGATTTAATAGTTCTCGCACCCAGGCCTGGTGAAACCCGGTTTCAACTCCTCGAATCCGCGCAACAGGAGTGAAATAAGATAAAAACAGTTCGATCGCACGCACGTACAAAAAAATCGGCAAGGAGTCGCACCAGTGGCAGAGGGCGAAGGCATACCAACATCAGCACAGATTGATTCTCGGGACTATTCTTGGGCTTTTTGGCCAGTCGTCCCCCTCTATCCCTACAGCAAGCGGCGCACCATCCGCAAGGAAATAGTCAAGGATACAATCTGGACTTTTGACCAGCTACAAGGCATTTTTTACGTTGTCGTCCCGATTCGGATGACTGTAATTAAACTAGAACCCGAAGGCCTTCTCGTCTACGCCCCCGTTGCACCGACTCCTGAGTGCATCCGCTTGGTAAAAGAGTTAGTAGCAGAGCACGGCGAGGTGAAGTACATCCTGCTGACAACGGTTTCCGGCATCGAGCACAAGGTTTTTGTCGGCCCCTTTGCGAGGTGTTTTCCCGAAGCGCAGGTGTTTGTCGCCCCGCAGCAGTGGAGTTTCCCCGTGAATTTGCCGCTGAGTTGGCTGGGTTTGCCCGCCAAACGCACCTCTGTACTGCCCTTTGACAGCAGCAACACCCCCTTAGCCGATCAATTTGACTGGGCAATTCTCGGCCCGCTGGATCTCGGTTTGGGCAGATTTGCTGAAGTTGCCTTATTTCACAGACGATCGCGCACGCTGATGTTAACAGATTCGATAGTTTCCATTCCCGAAAATCCGCCCGCGATCGTCCAACTCGACTCCTACCCGCTGCTATTTCACGCCAAAGAAAGCGCCTCGGACACGGTGGCAGACACCCACGAAAATCGGCGCAAAGGCTGGCAGAGAATCGCCTTATTTGCCATGTATTTTAGCCCCAGCGTGCTGGAAGTGCCGCCGTGGTCGGAGGTATTTGCCAGCGCACGCAAAGCGCCAGAACGCTCTAGGAAAGCTTATTTCGGGTTGTATCCGTTCAAGTGGAAAACACATTGGGAGCGATCGTTTGAGGCTTTGCGGGGAGGAGGGCGGTTGTTTGTGGCGCCGATTTTGCAGACTTTGATTCTCAACCGCGCGCCGAGGGAAACTCTCGATTGGGTGGATAAAGTGGCGAGTTGGGACTTTCAAAGGATTGTACCTTGTCACTTCGATAGTGCGATCAACTCCCGGCCGCGTGAATTTCGCCAAGCATTCTCATTTCTGGAAAAACACTCGCCTGTTAATTCCTTACCCGAAGACGATTTTAAATTGCTGAGGCAAATTGATGCCGGTTTGAATAAAACTGGTTTGGTTCCGCCTGCAAAAGACAAGGTTTAATCTTACATCTTGCACCTTTGTTCAGAACAGGCAAGATGCCTGTTCCACAATAAAATTGAGTTTTGTGGAACCGGCCGGAGAGCCCGTTGCTAAACAGCTAATTAAGAATGGTGCAACATCTCAGTTTAATCTTACACCTTGCACCCTTTTCAAGAACAGGCATCTTGCCTGTTCCACAAAGAATGAATTTCTTTCTTGTGGAACGGGCCGGAGAGCCCGTTGCTAAACAGCTAATTAAGAATGGTGCAACATCTCAGTTTAATCTTACACCTTGCACCCTTTTCAAGAACAGGCATCTTGCCTGTTCCACAAAGAATGAATTTCTTTCTTGTGGAACGGGCCGGAGAGCCCGTTGCTAAACAGGTAATTAAGAATAATGCAACATCTCTGTTGACTCAGATATCTGTAGGAACACGGCATTACCGTGTCCTTATCTTTCGCAGTTAAACTCATCAAACTTCACCACTTCCGACTCCGGTTTCCGCGTATCAAAATAGTAGCTGCTAACCGTACCCTCCCCCGTATCAAAAATAGTAAAAGCCGTAATATCATTGCTATCAATATACGGCAGCGGCCGCCCGTCTTCTCCCAACAAAGGCGCCACAGTCGGCACCACAGGTTCCAAGCCGTTCGGGTCTCCAATAGCGCTGTAATCTTCCCGATATCCCGGCGGCACAAATCGGCGCTTTTCCCCCGCAAAAGCACCGTAACTGTTGCCCACATTAGAAGTCTCCAAAAAGTGCATTCCGCTGGAACTGACAAATCGATTCCACAAGTGCGAATGTCCGTAAAATACCAACTGCACCCCCGCTGTTTCTAGTAGCGGCACTACATCCCGAATCAGATAATCTTGCTGTTTCGGATACTCGTAACGCACCATTTTAATCTCGCCATCGAGAGCGCGATCGACTATTTGCACTGGATCAGTATAAGCAGGTACAATATTGTCACCCAGAGAATGTGGCGGGTAGTGAAACATCACAATTTTATATTTTGCCTGCTGGAATTGCGAACTCTTTAACTCTTTTTGCAGCCAAGTATATTGAGCGCTGCCCTTGACAATCGGCTCAAAAATATGCTGTCCGTATCCCCATTTTTCGGGATTATTAAAATCTGCGTCCCGTTCGCGATACCTGCCTCTCGCACCCGGATCTAAATTCGGAGTCCGCCAGATATTCGCCACGTACAAAGTAACTAACCGCACGTCCCCAAAAGTCACAGCATAGTAATTTTTACCTCCAGGAAAATTGAAAATTTCGTCATAGGTATCGCTATTAAAAGTATTGTTTTTCAGCCAGATTTCCCGCACTGAAGAGTCATTATTAGGATTCAAAGAGGCAGCACGTTGAGCGTATATTTTCTCGGCAGCAGCGCGGGGAAAAGGATCGTTAAATTGGTCGCCGAGTGTGCTGTTGGTTGCAAAGCGACCCATGATTTCGTGATTGCCAATCGCCGGAAATAAAGGCGCGTGTTGGATCAGTTCGCCGCCGCTGTAAACGGTTTTGATGCCGTTTTTGTCCAGTTCGGAAAATGCGCGACCTTGCAAAGCGGGAAAGAAGGCGCGGCCTCGGTAGTCGTCAAACCATTCGGAAGCGCGATCGGGTATATTAATTAAATCTCCTGCCATAAAAACCGCGTCAACTCTCCCAATTGTTTCGGCTACTTTCTGGAGATTGGCTGCTGTCATAGGCATCAATTGATGGTCGGAAGTGAGGAGAATTTTGAGCGGGATTCGTGCTGCTGGTGTCGGAGAAAGAGTGAAAACTTTGCTGCTGACAGATGCGCCGTCTTCTCTTTCGCTAGTGACTCGATAAGGAATGCGAACACCGGGCTTTAAATTGGGGACTTCTGCTTCGTGGCGCCAGATATCGCGGACAATTGGATTGCTGTCAATTATGCTTTGTTTGACTTCATCGGAAATGCGCGAGTCTTTGTCTTCGCGAGTGCGGCTTAACTTGGTAGTATTTGCAGCCGCAATTTGACTCAAATTTTCTCCGTAAGCAACAGTGTTGCGAGTACCGGTAAACTCGGTGAACCAGACAACTCGCACCGAGTTTGCTGTTGGGACTTGCAGAAACGGATCGGTTAAAAGTTGAGGTTTGTTAAGGTAAGATTGCATCATGAAACCTAGCAATAGGACAATCAAAATCAAAACACCAAAAAACCAGGGATTGCGAGAATAACCTTGAGAAATTTCTACTTTATTGGGCAAAGGCGTTAACATAATTCATTAGTCATTAGTGTGTAAGGGCGGGTTTCACCAGCCAAACAGAACTCCCCACCCAAATACATATAAACCCGCGCCACTAACTTTAAATTTTAAACTACCAACGTTATCAAAAAGTTAAGAAATTAGTAAAATATCTCACATATAACAAACTTTAACCATTTTTTCAGATATTCTGCTCTCTCCATTCTCTTTCTCTGCGCCCTCTGCGCCCTCTGTGGTTCATTTAAAAAAATTCTCAAAAATGATTGAGACTTGCGATATAACATTCTTAACACCCTTCCTTCAATCTAAAATCTAAAATCTAAAATCTAAAATCCCATGACTCGCCACCTTCTCAAAGCTAACTGCCAAACCGTACACTTGGGCGGTTTCTCTCCGAATATCGAACCTGCTTTAACTGTCGATTCGGGCGATCGCATCGATATCGAAACCTATTCAGGATATTATGTTGCTGACAAAGCGCCGCCGGAATTTCTGACGCCGGAATTTTTAGATATTTGTCAGAATTTGCCTCCCAACCGCAAAGTTGGCCCAGGGCCCCACTTGCTGACAGGCCCGATTTATGTTAACAATGCCGAACCGGGAGACGTTTTAGAAATTCACATTGAGGATGTTTACCCGAGTTTACCAGTAGGATTTAATGCAATTCGCGCCGGATGGGGAGCATTACCTGAGTATTTCCCCGAACCTAAATTGCGGTTTATTCCGCTAGATTTAGAGCAAAAAATTGCTGAATTTCCCCCAGGTAGCGGCATTCGGATTCCCCTGCATCCTTTTTTTGGAATTATCGGCGTTGCCAATGCAGAAATTAACCGTTCTTCTATTCCTCCAGAGCGCTACGGCGGCAATATGGACAATCAGGAACTTCAACCAGGAACGCGGTTATTTTTACCTGTTTTTATGCGCGGCGGTTTACTGTCCATCGGCGACGGACATTCGGCACAAGGAGACGGTGAAGTTGACGGTACTGCCATTGAAACTTCGATGAACGGGACTATTCAAATCATCTTACGCAAGGATTTATTTCTGATATTTCCGTTTGCGGAAACGCCCACTCATATTGTGATTATGGGATTTGGTAGAACATTAGATGAAGCGTTTGAGATGGCTGTAAAACAGACGGTTTATTGGCTGCAAAATTTTGCAGGTTTCAAAGAGGAAGATGCTTATGTTTTGTGTTCCCTATCGGTAAATTTTCGGATTACGCAGGCTGTCAATAATCCTCAAAAAGGAGTTCACGGAATGATTCCCAAGTGTATTCTGCTCGATGTGAACATTATTGACCACCGAGTGTGAGGTAAAATGATAACACGCGATCGACCAAAAAATTAGGATCGCGATCGCACAAACTACACAAATTTGTCACTGCTGTGGTCGATCTGGAGCGCGATTCTGTTGACAATTAAGGTTAAAATGGGATAAGTTACAAATCTACCTAAATCGAACTCAACATGAAAAACCAGACTGACGATGTTGCCAAAAAAGATTTAGTCGATCAAGCTTTTGGGAGTGCAGCAATACCAGATCCGACAGCGTGGGTGCACGAACATTATTTTCTGGCTAATTTCGCCGATACTCTGGCCCTCATCCAAGAACATATGTCTGATGACAGTTGCGACATCGGCGAGAATGGTGACTCTGGCGAGGGACTCTTATCGATCGATGCCAAAATTAGAGATATGTTGAGAGCTACTTTTAGCGACGACGGCTGGCAGTATGTCGAAAGTTTATTGTGAGTTTCGTAAAATCCCTAAGTATTTGTACGTTCATCACTTGAGAGCGTAAGTTATACCAGTTTAAAAAAAGAATCCAACTTTCGGCAGGTGATCTAAACAATTAGATCATCCGTTATTCCCAATTCTTTAATCTCAAATCTCAAATCTCAAATAATATCAGTTTCCTCCCCCAACACAGACTCGCAACTGGGAGTAGCTGCGTGCATTTCCACCCGAATTTGAAGTAAATTTGACCTATTGTGATGTAGGATACTTTAGATTGGCGGGAAATTACTGTCGCTAGGAATTTCGATTGATCGCAAAAAAGCCGCACTTTCTTCGGGCAAAGCAGTATTGATAAACATCCCGCTGCCCAACTCAAATCCAGCTTGCTTGGTGACTCTGGGAATAATGGCGATATACCAGTGAAAGTATTTTGTTCCCCCTTCGGCGATCGGCACGGATCGAATATTATAGTTGTAATCGGGATTGTTCAATCCGTAATAAAGCTTAGCCAGTACAGTTTTCAAAGTATAAGCAAGATCCGCAATTTCCGCATCAGTAAGGTCATCAAACGAAGAGGAATGCCGACGCGGAAAAATCCAAGTGTGAAACGGTGAAAGTGCAGCGTAAGGGATAAAAGCCACAAAATGTTCACTCTCACAAATCACTCTTTCCTTCGCAGCTAATTCATCTTCCAAAGTCCGGCAAAACAGACATTCTCCCGTGTCGTCAAAATATCTAATCGCTTCGTCGATGCGGCTGCGAAATTGGCTTGGTACAACGGGCGTCGCTGCTATCTGCGAGTGGGGGTGTTCGAGAGAAGTTCCGGCAGTTTCCCCGTGGTTTTTGAAGATAATAATTGTTTCAATGTGGGGATTTTTTCTAATTTCTACATAGCGCTGGCGGTATACTAAAAGTATGTTTGCAACTTCTTCAACGCTCAACAAAGCTGTCGTCAAATCGTGTCGCGGGTGTTCGACAATTACTTCGTGCACGCCGATTCCCGCCATCGTGCGGTGAATTCCCGATGATATCCTCATCCATTCTGCTGTCGGGGAGAGGGCGGGATATTTGTTGCAAATTGCCCTGACTTTCCAGCCAGCGCGATCGCCCAAACGGCAAGTTTCTAAGGTTCCGTCTTCCTCATTTCCCACGCAAAACGGGCAATCGGCGCGGTGCGGTGGCACTACTGCTGCCAACTTTTTTTTGTTTGCGAATTGATCCGGTCTTGTCGCCCGTTCGGTGGCGATGATTACCCAATCTCTGGTAATTAGATTTTGTCTAAGTTCAGACATTTTCTTACCTTCAGTTGCAGGGTTTAACCGTTGATTATTGTATAGAATAATTTGTATTTTGTCACTAGCTATTGCATTTTTTTAACAAATCTTGATTTCTAAAGTTTCCAGCAGTTCCCAACAGAAGTTAAGAACAGTTGGCATCAACGATAGAGGGCGATTAGGACTAAAGTGGTACAGAATATGTGTCTCTGCATTACGGGTAAGCACAGCTTTTAACCGCAGAGATTAAGCCAACTGCAACTGCACATTCTGCAACTTGCAAATCGCTTTCAACACTTGCGCCAACAAGAGAGATCGCTCTCGGTCAATCAAATTCAATTCCGGTAAAATCTGATAAGTACAAGGATTGCCCCGCGTCAGATACACAAACTGATAGTTGCGTCCATTCGTTGTCAATCCCCAAACAGAGGATTGCGGCTGCAAACTTTTATAAGCATAAGTCAGCAATTGCGGCAAACCGGCCCAAGGATCGATCACACTATTTTTCGCCTCCACTACCAAAATCCAAAACTGTGCCGCCGCTATGTCTGCATCCGGCTGATTTACCGCTAAAATATCCCAGCGCCCTTTAATTAAAGTATCCTCATCCTCAACCTCGATCGGGATGCTATCTTCCATTGTCAGCACGATCGGAATATCAAAAAATCCTGCTAATCTCATTAACGGTGAAAGCACTAAAAATTT
This sequence comes from Microcoleus sp. BR0-C5, assembly GCF_036705045.1. NCBI lineage: Bacteria > Bacillati > Cyanobacteriota > Cyanophyceae > Oscillatoriales > Microcoleaceae > Microcoleus > Microcoleus sp. BR0-C5. The sequence continues at coordinate 40,472 of NZ_JAUBTR010000004.1, read as the reverse complement.
AACCAGTTCTTCTGAAACTTTTCCGGCGGATAAGTAGCGTCGAAAGTCAGTTCTAATTTTTAATATTTCCTGCTGTTCTAATTCTGACAGCGGTTCCAGAGAGAAAAAATCGGTGAAGGCGTCTCCTTCTCGCTCTTCCAGTTTGAGAAGGCGGCGAACGTCATTTAGCCAGAGTTGGCTTGCTTCTAAATTTTGCGTCATGGCTTTAGTGCGATCGGCTGTTAATGTCAATTATAAAAGCATTACCATCGAATTTGTTATAATATAATCATACCAGATATCGCTCCTGTAAATCGGGTAGATTGTATGAAAGCAATTAAAGTGATGGCAACGATCGACGATCGAGGACAATTGTGCGTTGGTGAACCGCTCAATTTATATCGCAACAGCCGAGCCGAAGTAATTGTGCTGGTTCCCGAAGGAACAGACATTAATAAAGAGAAGCAATCTCATGAAGCCAACCACCAAACCACGCAACTAGAAGACTACTTCAACTTCCTGAGACCAGATGATATTCGGCTCAAAGGTTCCCGCATTGGCATCGAAACCATTCTTTATGAATACCTGTTTCGCGCTCGAACTCCCGAAGAAATCGCTAACATTTATACATCGCTCACCCTCGAACAAGTTTATGCGACCATTTTGTACTACCTGCACAACAAAGAAGCAGTCGGTAAATACATAACCGAATGGCTGGAGTGGGGCGATAAAATGCGAGAAGAACAACGTCGCAATCCTCGTCCAGTATATGAAAAAATCCGCAAACTGAGAGCAGAAAGAGATGCAAGGAGAAAGGCTGATGGCAATCCAGTATCTCTTTGATGAAAATGTCGATCCTGCGTATGTCAATCAAATTCGCAGACGCAATCCCGATCTGGTTGTTCTAGCAGTGGGAGAACTAACAGCACCTTCCACAGGCACTCTCGATCCAGAAATTATTATTTGGTGCGAAATCCACAATTTCATTCTTGTTACCAACAACCGCCGCTCTATGCCTGTTCATTTAACAGATAATCTAGAGCAAAATCGCCATATTCCTGGAATTTTTATCCTGAATACCAAGTTGAGTAGTGGTCAAAACATTGACGAACTGCTTCTGATTTATCAAGGCTCGTTTGATGATGAGTACCAAGATAAAATTGAGCATTTACCGCTACCATAATTTATAATACAGTCCCAACATTTACAAAATTTCCCAAAGTCTTAAGGAAAATAAACATACTTCTGCCCCAACTTATGCAAACAATAGTTACAAAGACTAACCGAAGTTAAAGTTAAAAGCAATGTCACAAGATACGATCGAATCAATTCTGCATGAAAAACGCCTCTTTCAGCCGCCCGCTGAATTCTCTCAAAAAGCTCACATCAAAAGCCTAGAAGAATACCAAGCCCTCTACGACAAAGCCAAAGCTGACCCCCAAGCCTTCTGGGCAGAACTCGCCGCCCAAGAATTGCACTGGTTCCAAAACTGGGATACCGTGCTCGACTGGCAGCCGCCTGTTGCTAAATGGTTTGTCAACGGTAAAATTAATATTTCTTACAATTGTCTCGATCGCCACTTAACCACTTGGCGCAAAAATAAAGCCGCCCTGATTTGGGAAGGTGAACCCGGAGACTCCCGCACCCTCACCTACGCGCAACTCCACCGCGAAGTCTGCCAAATGGCGAACGTCATCAAACAATTGGGAGTCCAAAAGGGCGATCGCGTCGGCATTTATATGCCCATGATTCCCGAAGCTGCGATCGCCATGCTAGCCTGCGCCAGAATCGGTGCAGTACACAGCGTTGTTTTTGGCGGTTTTAGTGCAGAAGCTTTGCGCGATCGGCTTAACGACGGCCAAGCAAAACTCGTCATCACCGCTGACGGTGGCTTCCGCAAAGATACCGCCGTCGGCCTCAAAACACAAGTAGACAAAGCATTAGCAAATAATGCCACACCAAGTGTTACCAACGTTCTCGTAGTTCAGCGCACCAAACAGAAAATTGACATGGAACCAGGGCGCGATCATTGGTGGCACGATTTGCAAAAAGGTGCATCGGCAAATTGTCCCGCCGAACCGATGGACAGCGAAGATATGCTGTTCGTACTCTACACCAGTGGCAGTACCGGCAAACCGAAAGGAGTCGTCCATACAACCGGTGGTTATAACCTTTATACCCACATGACAACCAAATGGATATTCGACCTCCAAGATACCGATGTTTACTGGTGTACTGCTGATGTCGGCTGGATTACTGGACACAGTTATATTGTCTACGGCCCGCTGTCCAACGGTGCGACAACTTTAATGTATGAAGGTGCTCCTCGCCCTTCAAATCCTGGCTGTTTTTGGGATGTAATTGAAAAATACGGCGTCACCGTTTTCTATACTGCACCCACAGCCATTCGCACCTTTATGAAAATGGGCGAACACTTGCCAAATGCCAGAGATTTGTCATCTTTACGATTGTTAGGAACCGTCGGCGAACCGATTAACCCTGAAGCTTGGATGTGGTATCAACGAGTAATTGGCCACTCGAATTGTCCGATCGTCGATACTTGGTGGCAAACAGAAACCGGGGGAATTATGATTACCGCTTTGCCCGGTGCAATTCCTACAAAACCCGGTTCTGCAACCCTACCGTTCCCCGGAATTGTGGCTGATGTTGTTGACCAAGATGGCGAACCAGTAACTAACGAAAGCGGCGGTTATTTAGTGGTGAAACATCCTTGGCCGGGAATGATGCGGACACTTTACAACGATGCCGATCGCTTCCGCCGCACTTATTGGGAATATTTGCACCCGAAAGATGGCGAATTTGTGTACTTTGCAGGGGACGGCGCGCACAAGGACAAAGACGGTTATTTCTGGGTAATGGGCCGCGTTGACGATGTAATTAATGTGGCCGGACACCGACTCGGCACGATGGAAGTCGAGTCGGCTTTGGTATCGCATCCAGCGGTGGCGGAAGCTGCGGTTGTTGGTAAACCGGATGAGATTAAAGGTGAGGAAATTGTGGCTTTTGTCACGCTGGACAACTCGCAGCAACCTAGCGAAGAATTGGCTAAGGAATTGAAGCAGCACGTTGTTAAGGAAATTGGGGCGATCGCCCGTCCCGGCGAAATTCGATTTACTGATGCTTTGCCGAAGACTCGAAGCGGGAAGATTATGCGGCGTTTGCTGCGTTCTTTGGCTGCGGGACAAGAGGTTTCTGGGGATACTTCGACTTTGGAAGACCGGACGGTTTTGGATAAGTTGCGGGGAGGTGCGTAGGGGTATGCAACCGCAGATTTTAGCTGATTAACGCGGATGAACGCAGATGAAATTCCCATCCGCTCATCTGCGTTTATCTGCGTTTATCTGCGGTTTAATTGTTAATTGGTTTATTTACCGCGCCACAGATGAACGGCATCGGGGTTAATTTCCGATCTTACTTGCAGCCACTCGTCTAACAAGTAGTCATCATCGACGGCTTGCTTGTGCTGTTCGTCTTTGAGAATTGCCAAGACGTGAACTCCAGACGGATAGTTGACATGACGAATTTCTGGGTCATATCCTAAGTCTTGAATTTTTGCTAAAATGCGATCGACAGCACCGGCAACAGTAAGATCGACGGCAAGAATAATTTGACCGAGTTTAGCACCCGGTTTTACACATTCCAGAACAGCCATTACTCTTTCTCCTTGTAGTTGCAACGGTACACTTGAGGGCGATTTTCAACTTTTCGGGGTTGAGTCACAGATTCTAATTCAACCCGGTAGCGATCGGCTCGTTTTTGGCAATCCTGTTTCGCTTGCCTGGGATTATCCGCTAAAATCGGCTCGTCCCAGCGTTCAGGATCTTTTTCTGGATCTTGAATCATAATTAAATTGCTCCTTTGTTGGACGTTCAACTTCGGGGAAGTCGTCTTGGCATGGTGCGGCAACATTCTGCCAAGGCGCATTTATCTGCTATAATTGTACTGCATTTTTTAGTAGAATTGCAGTATGAGTAAAAATGTTAAAGTTCTAACCATCCGACTGCCTGAAGTAGAAATGCTTCGGCTAGAAGCTTATTGCGCGAACAGCGGTAGAACAAAAACCGATGTGATTCGCGAACAGATTAGGAGTTTAAAAGTTGAAGATAAGTTGCGAGGTGGTTCTTAGGGGGATTCTAAAACCGCAGATGAACCTAGATTAACGCGGATAGTAATCTCGTTTATCTGCGGTTTTAGATAATTTCTATTGTCAATAAACAAGCTATTTGGGGTTTGGCAAAATTTGATTGAACGTCAAAAATATGAGCTACAATCAAGATAACTTCTGGACTGGATCTGAGCGCGATGCCTCCACTACTTAGCAAAACCACAGATCAGCGAATTGTTCATCATGGAATGTGGGAACGGTTTAAATTTATCCAAAAAGGCTTTGAAGGCTCCCCTAGAGTGCGACTATTTTACTATGATGGGACGATCGAGATTCTGATGCCGGGAGAAGACCACGAAACTTTTGCTCATGTTATCGGTTACTTAGTGACTACCTTTCTCGTCGAACAGGGAATTTTCTTCAAGCCCACAGGGGCAATGACGCAGGAAAGATCGGGAGTTGTCTCTGTGCAAGCAGATGAATCTTATTGCATCGGGAGTGTAAAACCAATTCCAGATTTGTCGATCGAAGTTGTCTTTACCAGTGGAGGAATCAGTAAGTTAGAGCGCTATAAAGCTTTGGGTGTTCCAGAGGTTTGGTTTTGGGAAGATGGATTACTGAAGATATATCATCTCCAAGATGGTAGCTATGAAAATAGCGATCGCAGTCAGCTACCCGGACTCAATAACCTCGATCTCGATTTGATGAAACGCTGTATTTTGATGGCGGAAACTGATGCTGGGGAAGCTATTAGATTGTTCCGTCGAGAGATGTAGCCGATCGCAATTTAGCAAATTATGACGGTAGGAGCCAATAGAGCGTCAGTATTTTGATGCCATCAGTTTCTCCTTAAAAAGCAGTGTTTGGCAAATTCTCTCAACAGTTTTAAGATGAACAGAGCTACCCATTCAATCCCTACATTTGACTCAATGCTCTTGCCCACAATTCAGGCTCTACAAATGCTGGGTGGATCGGGAACTACTGAAGAGATTTATGACCGAGTAGCCCTGATTCTAAACTTACCTAACGAGGTGCTGGATATCCCACATGGAAACAAATCCCAGAGTGCTGTTGAGTATCGACTTGGTTGGAGTCGTACTTACTTGAAGAAATACGGGCTTTTACAAAATTCCTCACGTGGCGTGTGGTCTTTAGTTTCAACATCTATAGATTTTGATATTCTGGATGCAAAAGAAATTGTCAAGGTGGTTCGGGATACAGACAAGAAAAAGGTGATGCAGCCAGACAATTTAAACGAAAATGTTGAAGCTGTTGAAACTTTGGAAGAAGTTACATGGCATCAACAGCTTCATCAAATAGTGCTATCACTAGAACCTTCGGCATTTGAGCGTTTGGCACAGCGCCTACTACGTGAATCTGGCTTTATACAAGTACAGGTTACAGGTAAGTCCGCCGATGGTGGAATTGATGGTGTAGGTATTGCCCGTATTAGTGGTTTCTTGAGCTTTCATGTTCTGTTTCAGTGCAAGCGCTATCAGGGTTCGGTTACGGCGAGTCAAATTAGAGACTTCCGTGGGGCAATGCAGGGACGAACGGACAAAGGTTTATTCATTACAACTGGGACATTTACTAGAGATGCTGTCAAAGAAGCAACACGAGATGGCGCACCCCCAATAGATTTGATTGATGGTGAGCAGTTAGTTCAACGACTAAAAGAGTTGGGCCTTGGTGTCAAGATAAAAATGATTGAGTCTGTGGAAGTGGATGCTAATTGGTTTACGAAGATTTAAGCTTCTATTGTGAAGCGATCGAGCATCAATCGATCGCAAGCAATATTTGAACGTGGGTGGAGCGATCGCCTGCATACTACAGTTAGACGATCGCTCTATTGCATAATAATTTGCTATTATATAACCGTGAAGTCTTATATTGCTCGTGTTGTTCTATGCCCGCTTTAGACCTGTACCACAATACAGTTAAAAAATCTCTCCTCAATGATGGGTGGATAATTACTCACGATCCTCTCCATCTGAAATGGGGGAAAAAAGATATGTATGTGGATCTGGGAGCAAAACAGGTGCTGGCTGCAGAACGAGGAGAACAGAAAATTGCTGTGGAAGTCAAAAGCTTTGTCAGCGATTCAGAAATGCAGGACTTGAGAGAGGCGATCGGACAATTTACTATTTATCGATCTGTGCTTCAGAGAACTTATCCAGAACATACGCTTTATCTGGCTGTTCGCGATATCACCTATGAATCTCTATTTGAAGAACCGATCGGTCAATTAATGATTGAAGATGAAAAGCTCAAGCTGATTGTATTCGACCCAAATCAAGAGGCGATCGTAAAATGGATACTTTAGCTAACTTTAGAACCACCATTAAAACAGTTCTCGAACCTTACACAAAAATTCCTTACTCTCATGGCGATATAATTTGTAAAGCCGTGTTTGATGAAAAATCTGATTGTTACCTGCTAGTTACTTTAGGCTGGGATAAAGCCAAACGAATTCACGGCTGTTTGGTTCATATAGATATTATTGATGATAAGATTTGGGTACAGCGAGATGAGACAGAATACGGCGTGACGAAAGAACTTGTAGCTGCTGGAATTTCCAAGGATTCCATTGTTTTAGGTTTTCATCCCGCCGATGTCAGACCTCATACAGGTTATGCAGTTGTGTAGTTAATGAATTATTTGGCTCATCTATTCTTATCAAAAGGCACGCCAGAATCCCTGATTGGCAACCTCTTAGGAGATTTTGTCAAAGGTTCGGCAATCAACCTTTATTCCGATGAAATTAGAAAGGGCATCGATTTTCACCGCAAAGTAGATAGCTACACCGACTCTCACGCCATAGTGCGATCGAGTAAAAGCCTTGTTTGCGCCGAGAGACGCAGGTTTGCTGGAGTTTTGATTGACGTGTTTTACGACCACTTCTTGGCTAAAAATTGGCTGGAATATTCAGAAATTCCCCTCCGCGATTTTTCTTGCCATGTGTATAAAGTCCTGCAAGACAACCGCGATATATTGCCTGAATCTCTCCAGCGGGTGCTGCCAACAATAATTGCGCGCGACTTGCTTTCATCTTATCAGGAAATTGCAGAAATCCGCATCACTCTTACAAGAATGTCGGCGCGACTCAAACGGACAAATAACTTGGCAAGCGGCATAGAAGATTTGACAGCTAACTATCAGCGATTAGAATCAGATTTTCGAGATTTTTTCCCCGACTTGATAAAATACGCCACACTTGACAAATATTAATACAAACAACAAAAATTACAGTTGCTATTGATAGCGAACTCGTGTATGATTCAACCGATACCTGCATGAAATCTCAAGTGCAACAGGGTTCAAAATATGGCAACCAGAATCCCGAACCTGCAAATAACTAAAGTAGTTGATGGCGACAGCATCAAAATTTCTCTCAACGGCAAAACCGAGGCTCTGCGCCTGATTTGCGTCGATACAGAAGAAAGTCATCCGGGAGGTTCCAAACCTGTAACTGCGGCGGGCAAAGCAGCTTCGGAAATGGCTAAAAAATACTTCGGCACAGCAGATGGCGGACTTGCTCAAATTGACATAGAATTTGATACAGATGACCCAATAGAAATTGCGGTGGAAAAACACCGCGATAACTACGGGCGTCTCCTCTGTTACGTACATAAAGACGGAGAAAATTACAATCTTAAACTGATTGAAGAAGGCTGGAGTCCCTACTTCGTCAAATACGGGCGATCCCGATTGTATCACCGACAAATGACTGAGGCAGAATCGGCAGCCAAAGCTTACAATCTGATGATTTGGAATCCGATTATCAATGCCAAAATCCCCTCTCGCAACTATGCTAATTTACTGCCTTGGTGGTCGATGCGAGCCTCGATTGTTGAAGAGTTTCGGTTATCGGAAGCAACGGCAGGAGCGCTTTCTTTGAGGTTGCACTACCCGAAAATATTAGCTGCTTCTGAGAAAGCTAAATCTATTACTATTTTTTGCGATTTGCAGGCGGGGATTACTAAATGGATCGGCAGCAGCGCTCTGATTTATGCTGGCTCAGTTTATCATAAATTAGATTTGTGGATACCAGATGCTGCAACTGATGAAAGAGCTCCCTTGAAACGGCTAATCGAGAAGCGTTATGCGGGTTTGGGACGGGGATATGTGTATGTCAGTGGGAAGGTAGAACAGTACAAAGGGAAGCCTCAAATAGTTTTGAAGGATATCAAACAACTATCAGACTTTCCCTCACAAAAGTGAATTTTACATAAATCTAATTAAAAAAATTGCAGGACAAATGGAACGATGAAGACTGTTCTCCGGGGAACGCGATTGAATTTTGGGCGATTCCCTACCGCAACGGACTCGCTTAACGAACGGGATACCTTGGCTTCACGCATTTTTTAAAATTTAAGTAGCATTACGGTTGACAATCCCAAATTATTCGGTTTTTTTTATTAGGCTAAATCAATTCATACTATAATAGTACAATCGCAAATCTGTAGCGGCCAATAGCTGCGACATCCATCCAAACTCCAGAAATTTAAAAGCTATGTGCCAATTACTGGGAATGAACTGCAATGTTCCGACAGATATTTGCTTTTCTTTTGAGGGTTTTTCTGCAAGAGGTGGCAGAACAGACGTTCATCAAGACGGTTGGGGAATTGCTTTCTTTGAAGGTTTGGGATGTCGCCTTTTTATAGACTCTAAACCTGCGATTGCTTCTCCGGTGGCAGAAGTAGTGCGTCGCTATCCCATTCATTCAACTAACGTGATTGCTCACATTCGCAAAGCTACGCAAGGCGAAATTGCTCTGGAAAACTGCCACCCTTTTATTCGGGAACTTTGGGGACGTTATTGGGTTTTTGCTCACAATGGAAATCTCGAAAATTTTTATCCAGAATGTGCCGGAGTTTACAAACCAGTTGGCAAAACAGACAGCGAAAAAGCATTCTGTTTGATATTAGAAAAGCTACGCTCTAATTTTCCTCAAAGTAAGCCTGCTTTAGCGGAAATTTACCCTGTTCTGGAGGAAATTACTAAAACTTTGGCCGAACACGGAATTTTTAATTATTTACTTTCCGATGGAGAACACTTGTTCACCCACTGTTCTACTAATCTGCATTATATTGTGCGACAAGCACCTTTTGCTAGCGCTCACTCGATCGACGAAGATGTAACAGTCGATTTTCGGGAATTGACTAAGGAGGACGATCGCGTGGCTGTTATTGCCACTTTTCCGCTGACAGATAACGAAGTTTGGACGCAAATTCAGCCGGGAGAATTGCTGGTATTTCAGGATGGTTGGCCTGTCAATTCTGGGCTGCTGGAGTTAAGTTAACGAGACTTAAACAAATTTAAAGCCTAAACAGAGCATCGAACCTGCAAAATGACCAGCTTTCCAGTTTGATTGATAAAGCCAGATTTGCCATCGCGCTTGACAGCGGCTAAGCCTTCAAAAAAACTGCCCGCAGCCGGAAATTGGGGGGCGATCGCCCACTAGCCTGCTTAATTGATATATCCCCACCCTTTTGAAGCCCTAACTGCTGCTAAACCTTCATTAAATGAGCGGGGGTTGCACAATTTGATGATGATTCTTGTGGCGTGTCCCGCCTGCGGTGAAAATACACCGGACAGGCTACGAGATCCCATCCCACAACACAATCACAATCATCCCCCAATTATGCAACGGCTTCCCACTGTTCCCGAACTAAAAACAGAGGGATTAATTCGGTTGAATAGCCGCTAGAATTTGTCCGGCTGTCACCGTTTGCCCCTTTTCACAAAACAATTCGGCAACAGTGCCCGCAACATCAGCAGTAATAGCAATTTCCATTTTCATCGCTTCCAAAATTAATAGCCGATCGCCATCAGCAACCGCATCTCCAACATTAACCAGCACCTGCCAAACATTGGCCGAAACGTGAGCGACAACAGCCTCACAGCCGATCGGCAAAGTAACCTCCGCCGCTGTTTCCGAAGCCACATCCGCCGAGGCTTCTGCGATAGCTTCAGCGTCAAATTCCCCGGATGCGGCCCAGCGATCGCGCTCTGCATTAAATGCTGCCTGCTGCTGCGCTTTAAACTCAGCCGCACTGTTAGCAATAAAATGCAAAAACTCATTGTATTCTCTCAAATTAAAAGTGATTTCCTCAACCTTTAATTTAAACTTACCTTCAATAAATTCTTCCCGACAGCGGTGCAATTCCTCATGAGAAACCGGATAAAATCGGATTTGGTCAAAAAAGCGCAAAAGCCAAGGTTTACCCGACTGGAAATCCACCGTTTGTTTGAACCGATTCCACATTTGCACCGTGCGGCCGACAAATTGATAACCTCCGGGCCCTTCCATCCCGTAAACGCACAAATACGCGCCGCCAATGCCAACTGCATTTTCAGGAGTCCAAGTGCGGGCGGGATTGTATTTAGTAGTAACCAAACGGTGGCGCGGATCGAGGGGAGTTGCGACGGGCGCGCCTAAATAAACGTCTCCCAAACCCATCACTAAATAGCTAGCATTAAATACAATTTCTCTGACTTGTTCGATGCTGTCAAGCCCGTTTATGCGGCGAATAAACTCAATATTGCTGGGACACCAAGGTGCATCCGATCGCACAGACTGCATATATTTTTCAATGGCCAACAGCGTCGATTCATCTTCCCAAGATAAAGGCAAGTGCACAATTCGCGCCGGCACTTCCAAATCCTCGATCGCCGGAAGTTCCGCCTCAGCCGCAATCAGCGCCTGCATTAGCTGCTGTTGCGAAATCTGGCGGCCCTCAAAGTGAATTTGGAGCGATCGCATTCCCGGCACTAATTCAATAACACCAGGCAACGGATTTGCTTTCAACTGTTCCATCAAGGCGTGCGCCCGAAAACGCAAGTTTAAATCCAGCACCAACGGGCCGTATTCAACTAGAATATATTTATCCCCAGCTTGACGGTAAGTAACAGCAACCTGTCCCGGAGATTCGGGAATTTCGTGCAAAATAGGAGAAGCGGGAACGGCGGGCAATTGCTCCGCATTTCCCCCAAAAATAGGCAAACTAAAAGTAGCAATTTGCTTATTTTGTGCTAATTCCCGCTGCAAAGCTTCAGCAAAACTCAAACAGTGAAAGCGAATGCTGTCCCCCGGTTTCAGTTGCCCGATTTTCCACAATTCCGACTGCACAATAGTAGCAGGACAGACAAAACCTCCCAAACTCGGGCCGTCCAGACCGAGAATTACAGGCATATCGCCCGTAAAATCGATCGTGCCGATCGCGTAAGCATTATCGTGAATGTTAGACGGGTGCAAACCCGCTTCTCCCCCGTCTTGACGCGCCCAGGTGGGCTTCGGGCCGATCAGCCGAATGCCCGTCCGCGTCGAGTTATAATGCACCTGCCATTCTGTAGAGAAAAACATTTCAATGTCTGACTCAGTAAAGAAATCCGGCGCGCCGTGAGGCCCGTACAAAACGCCGATTTCCCAATTATTGCTGTAGGTGGGAATTAGTTCCGGAGGCAAAGATAATTCCGCTTCCAGAGTTGCAGTTTGATTGAGTTTTAACACATCTCCCGGACGCAGCGTGCGGCCCGCGTGTCCGCCAAATTTGCCCAGTACAAAAGTTGATTTGCTGCCCAAATAATCGGGGACATTAAAGCCGTATTTGACTGCTAAATAAGTGCGGTAGCCGCCGCCTTGAATGGCTTTTAACTTGAGAATGCTGCCAGCTTTTACGGGAATTGCCGTCCAAAACGGCACCGATTCGCCGTTTAGCGTTCCCTTCATAGTTGCACCAGTCAAACTAATAACTGTATCGGCATTAAAGCGCAGAGTTGGGCCTGTAGCTGTGAATTCCAATCCTGCTGTCGATTCGGGGTTTCCTACTAAACGATTTGCCGATCGAAATGCCAGATGATCCATCGGCCCAGAAGGCGGCACGCCAACATCCCAATAGCCAATCCGCCCCGGATAATCTTGAATGCTGCTGTAGGTTCCCCCATCCAATACATCGATCGTTAAAGGTGCGTATTCAAAAGAGTTTAAAAAGCGCGTGCTCAGTTCGCCCCGGCTGAATCGGGAATCGTCTAAAATCTGGCGGAGGTAATCTAAATTAGTTTCAATTCCCGCTATTTCACTGGCATCTAAAGCAGCTTTTAGTTTTACAATCGCCTGTTCTCTATTTTCACCGCAAACGATTACTTTGGCTAGCAGCGGATCGTAAAAAGGAGTAACCTCCGTCCCGGTTTCTATCCAACTGTCGCAGCGGACGTTTTCGGGAAACGCAACTTGATTCAGCAACCCGGAACTCGGCTGAAAGTTCTTGCCGGCATCTTCCGCATAAATTCGCACCTCAATTGAGTGTCCCTGCGGTCGATAGCGGTACTCTTCCAGGGGGAACAAATCTCCAGAAGCCTGTTTTACCATCCACTCAACGAGGTCGATGTTGTTGACAGCTTCAGTAACGCCGTGTTCAACTTGCAAGCGCGTGTTGACTTCCAAAAAATAAAACAGTTTCGCATCGACATCAAACACAAATTCAACAGTACCCGCTGACTGGTAATTTACGGCTTTTCCCAACCGCACTGCTGCACCGTACAACTGATTTCGCTGTTCGTCGGTAATAGCAGGGGCGGGGGTTTCTTCTATTACTTTTTGATTGCGCCGCTGCACCGAACAATCTCGCTCGCCCAAGGCTATGACGTTTCCTTTGCCATCTCCAAAGATTTGGACTTCAATGTGTCTGGCTGTTTGAATGTATTTCTCTAAAAAAACGCCGCTTTGTTTAAAATTGCTTTGACTCAAACGCTGTACTTTTTCAAATGCTTCTGCCAAATCTCGATCGCCAAAACAAGCCTGCAAACCGATGCCGCCGCCGCCTGCGGTACTTTTGAGCATCACCGGATAGCCGATCGCCCCAGCCGCTTTTTGGGCATCCTCTAAACTTGCTAAAAGTTCGCTTCCGGGAGTTAGCGGCACTTGATTTGCAGCGGCTATTTCCCGCGCGGTGTGCTTCAATCCAAAGCAGCGCAACTGACTCGGAGTCGGGCCGATAAATGCAATATTTTCGCTGATACAAGCTTCTGCAAATTCTGCATTTTCGCTCAAAAAGCCGTAACCCGGGTGGATAGCTTGAGCTTTTGTTTGGCGCGCAACTTCGAGAATGCGATCGAACCGCAAATAACTCTCGGCTGCGGCGGCTGCACCGATACAAACGGCTTCGCTGGCGGCGAAAACATGCTTGGCGCGGGCGTCGGCTTCAGAATATACTGCTACTGAAGCAATTCCGAGGCGATCGAGGGTGCGGATAATTCGGCAGGCAATTTCACCCCGATTTGCAATTAGAACTTTCTTAAACATTTAGGTAATTGGGAATTGGGAATTGGTAATGGCAGGGGTTCAGAAACCGGGTTTCTTCCTAAATTTTGGTGAGGATACAAAAATCATCGCAGAAACCCGGTTTCTTGGACTTGGGGCCGGGACTCAGAAACCGGGTTTCTTCCTAAATCTTGGTGAGGATACAAAAATCATCGCAGAAACCCGGTTTCTTTCTTGGACTTGGGGTAGGGGCTCAGAAACCGGGTTTCTTCCTAAATCTTGGTGAGGATGCCAAAATCATCGCAGAAACCCGGTTTCTTGGACTTGGGGCAGGGGTTCAGAAACCGGGTTTCTTCGTAAATTTCGGTGAGGATACAAAAATCATCGCAGAAACCCGGTTTCTTGGACTTGGGGCAGGGGCTCAGAAACTGCGGAGTGCGTAAGTCCTAATAATTAGATATTTTCAGATTACACCGCATCCCAAACAATCAACTGAATCGGCGTAGGATTGTAAGCATTGCAAGGATTGTTCATTTGCGGACAGTTAGAAATAGCCACCAGCGCGTTCATTTCAGCTCGCAAATCAACTGTACTTCCCGGATCGGAGATGCCGTCAACAATTTCAAGCGTGCCATCTTCGCTAACCGGAACATTCATAAAGAAGTTGATATTGCTGACTAAATCTCGCTTACCCAAACCGTAGGGAAGAATTGCGGCGAGGAAATTTTCAACACAGGCGTGCTGGTATTTTTTATCTAGCCCAAACCGCACCGAATTGCTCTCGCAGCTACAGGCGCCACCGGAGGTATCGTGCCGCCCGCAGGAGTCAGCAATTATGGTCATAATGGCTCGCCCTTCATTGGAAATGAGTTGGCTGTTTGTAGTGACAAAGATGTTGCCTTGATTGACGATCGTATCGGGGGCGCTGTAGCGTTCGGAAGGGTCATCGGCATTGTAAACTAAAAAATCTACTGCTTGATTTCCGCCTAAATCTACAATGCGGAGAATCTGTCCTTTTTTGATGACGCGAGCCCAGGGATGTCTGGCGGGTAAAACTTCGTTATAAATTGCAGTTTTTGGATCGAGGATTTGTTGGGTGGTTGCAGTCATGGTTCACTTGGGTTGATGAATTTACAGCATTTTTTGCCGCAGGTCGGTGCGGATTAGATATAGTTTTCAAATCTGGTTTATTAGATGTTTTGCCTCAGTTTTTGATGGCTCTTTTAACCGCAGATGTTATGCAGATAAACACTGATAAACGCAGATGATGGCGGGAATTGGAGGCGATTAAATTCAGTGTTGTCTATTGCACGAACAAAGCATCGGTGTTGATGAACCCGCGCACGGCTTCCGGGTTGGCGGTGCGGCACAAGTCGTCGGGTGCGGGGGCGGGGGTTTTCACAATCTGAATTTGGATGGGTTTTGGATCGTAAATTGAACTCGGATGCAGGATGTGGGGGCAGTTAGATATAACGGTTAATACGTTCATTTCGGCTCGCAAATCGATAAAACTACCCGGTTTCTCGCAGCCTTCGCGAAACTCCATCGTGCCGTCTGGTTTGACGGCAATTCGAGTAAATAAGTTGAGGTTGGGCATGATATCTTTTTTGCCCAATCCCCACCGAGTTAGGGCTTTGAGGAAGTTGTCGCGGGAGTTTTTCCAGTCTCCTTCGCCGTATTTTTTTGCATTGCTAACGGCGTTGCTGCATCCTCCTAGTAAATCGTGACAGCCGGAGGTGTCTTGGGTGATGGAAAATAGAATGCGTCCCATGTCTGTGTAAAGCACCATGCCTTGTTTGAGAAAGGCGTTGAATTGAATTTTGGCTGTGTCTGCTGCGTTGAAACGTTCGATCGCATTGTCGGCGTTGTAGCACAGCATGGAAACGCCGCGAGAGCCTTCTAAATCGGTGATTCGCAGGGTGTTTCCCCGCTTGATGACCCCCGACCAGTACGCGCCGCCCGGTACGGTTTCTTCGATTAATACGAGGCTTGAATCAATTTGTGAATTTGTGTCGATCGATAGTTGCACCATAAGTTCCTCTTGATGTATTTGGGGGGGTCAGCGAAACAAAACAATAGTATTTTGTAGTGGCAAAACCCGCCCTCTCCGAATGTAATGTTTATCTCCACTGATATCTTGCACCATTCTCAAGAACAGGCAAGATGCCTGTTCCACAATAAAATTGAGTTTTGTGGAACAGGCATCTTGCCTGTTCCTAAATAGGTAATTGACAATGGTGCAAGATGTTAAGTTTCCACTTACTTAGGTTTGCAGTTAAACTCTTGGCGCGGGTGCAAAAAGTGCAACTACAAATTTATTTGTATTTAAGCCGCCATTGCAACTGCTTCCTGTCCATGTTTCCGCATCAAATCCATGAGTTCGTCGCGGTAATCGTGGAATTTGGCGTGGCGTTTAACGCTGGGAGTGCGATCGGGCAAATTAATCGACATTTCCTTTCTCACTGTACCGGGACGAGCACCCAAAGCATAAATCCGATTGGAAAGAAACACCGCTTCTTCGACATCGTGGGTAATCATAAAGATTGTAATCTGAGTGCGGCGCCACAAATCGAGCATGAATTCGTGCATCGATTCTTTAGTGTGGATATCCAAGGCGCCGAAAGGTTCATCCATTAATAACACTTTAGGTTCAGAAGCGAGGGCGCGGGCGATCGCCACCCGCTGTTTCATCCCGCCCGACAATTCCTTCGGCAGCGACGAAGCAAACTGCGTCAATCCTACCACACTCAAATAATAGCTGGCTTGTTCGCGCCGCTTTTTCTTGGAAACGCCTTGAAGTTTGAGGCCAAACTCGGCATTTTCCTGCACGTTCATCCAAGGATAAAGAGTGTAATGCTGAAATACCATACCTCGATCCGGCCCAGGCGAAACAACTTCCTTGCCGTCAATTTTAACTTCCCCTGTTGTCGGCTTGTCCAATCCCGCAATCTGCCTCAACAGAGTAGATTTGCCCGAACCGGATGCGCCTACCGCGCAGATAAATTCGCCTTGCTTGATGCTCATATTGATGTCTTTGAGGACAACTAATTTACCATTTTTCGTTTCAAAGTTTTTGTGCAGATTGTTGATTTGTAGAAACATGAGTTTATCCTCTGTATTGCAAGTAAAAAAATGACACCATTCTGCTTTCTAACCTCTGCAGGACTTACGCACTCCGACAAAGAAACCGGGTTTTTTACCTAATATGCGGGCTACAACCTGTGTATTTTCGTAAAAAAACCCGGTTTCACCGGCCCCCATGCGTAAGTCCCGATCGGCTTACTGTTTCTGACTTGACCATTTACAAGAAACCCGCAGTAGATATTGAAAAAGCAAGTCAAAAGTCAGTCCGATCGCCCCAATGACAATCAGCCCCACAAAAATTTCATCGGTTCGCAGAAATCGACCTGCGACGCTGATCCGGCGGCCTAAGCCTTCGGTTGCCGCAATCAATTCCGAGACGATTACCAATTGCCAAGCCGCAGCTAAGTTGATGCGGCTAGCATCAAGAATTCCCGGCAAAACGTGGGGAAAAATAACTTGAGTTAGGATTTCCCAGCGATTCCCACCCAACATATAAGTAGATTCGATCAAGTCTTTTGGAACAAACTTGACTGTATCCATCACCATCAGCGAATTGAAGAAAAAGACGCCGATAAATATCAGCATTATTTTGGGTTCTTCGCCGATTCCCAAGTAGAGAATTAGCAGGGGAATGAACGCTGGTGCGGGCATATATCGCATCAAGCCGAACATGGGTTCCAGTAAGGCGCGAATACTGGGAAAACTGCCCATCAGCACGCCAATTGGTATGGAAAAAACCAAGGCGAACAGAAAGCCCACTCCCACCCGCCACAAACTCGCTACTGTGTCTTTCAAAAGTTCGCGAGTGTTCCACAGCCGACCAAATGCCTCTAAAACTTTGCCGGGGGAAGGCAAAAATTTGGGGTCTACATCGGCGAAAGTTGTTACTAGCCACCATACCAGCAACGGCAGTGCGATCGATGTTACCGTTAACCCAATATTGAGGGGTTGTGGTATCTCTTCCGCAATCCGCCAGAAAACGGTGGGATTTAGGCTTTTTTGCTTGAGGTGGGATTGGATCGATCGAGGATCTGGATTTGGTGGCATGATTTAATTGCGGAACGGTTTGTAGAGTAATTGCAGTAGATTTTGGGGATTATAAAAAGTATTTTTTTTTAAGGTTTTTTGTGTCTGCACAATCGTAAATTATGCCTTTTAGCTTTTACCTTCGGCATAAGCTTTGATAAAGCGATCGTCAAATAATGTGCTGATATCTGGTTGGGTTTTTGCTAAATTTACATCTACGAGAAATTTAGTCATTTCTGCCGCCGCAAACTGCAATGATGTCATGTCATTTCCCGGTTGAAAGGCTTTCAAGTTTTCTTCGATCGTAAATATCTTAGTGCCGTTTTCATATTCTTTGTATTCCTCAACGGTAACTCCGGCGCGGTTGGCGAGAATCTCGTAAGATTTCTCTTTATTTGCTTTCATGTATTCCAATGTTGCAAACCAGGAATTGACCAGGGCTTGCACTCGATCTGGGTGTTCGCCGATAAACTTTCGCGTGAATACCAAATGGTCGGAAATCGCCCCCGGAAAATCTTTGGAACTAAACAGTTCCTTGCTGTTCGATCGTTTTAATGCCTGTGTGGTAAACGGCGCAAATACTGCCACCGCATCCACTTGTCCTCCGACGAAAGCCGCCGCAGCTTTGCCTGTTTCCAGCGGTACAAATTGAATATCTTGCACTGATAAACCTGCTTTTCTCAGCCCTAACAGCAATAGAAAGTGATCGACAGTACCCTCCTCTGCGGCAACTTTTTTACCTTTCAAATCGGCAACGGAATTGATGCCTTCGGCGACAATCACTTTGTCATTTCCCGTCGAGTTGTCGTTGACTAAAACAATTACTTGGTCGGCGCCGCCTGATATAGAGTTTACTGTATCGCCGAGGGTTTGGCTGTTAGCATCTATCTGTCCTGCTGTGAGGGTGCTGATCGATTCTAAGTAGCCGTCAAACCATTTTAAGTCTACAGCAACATTGTTAGCTTCAAATATCTTTTGCTCTTTGGCAATTTGCCAAGGAAACCAGCCGGGCCACGCGCTGAATCCGAGGCGAACTGCGTTAGCACTTACTGAAGAAGCTGCTTCGCTTTCTGTGGTTGTTTTGATATAAATTGCCGGGTTGACGCAGCCGACAACGAAAAACAAGGTGATGAAAAATATGGCGCAGTAGGATAAGGGCGATCGCGTTATTTTTGGGGAGGAATATCGGATATTCATAGCATATTCTGGTTGCTGGTTAGAGGTGAATATGTCGATCGAGCTTTTGCACCTTTTTTGGCTTCCTTAGCTTCCGCAAACCCCCTTGATATACAAGGATAAAGCCCGAGAGCTAACGAACCGAGTCTTGCTGACCGATCGCGTTTCTCCCGGGCTTTTATCCCGCCGTGTAACTGGCTAGTGTTTCCCTAAAATTAAAATCTTGGGAGAACCAGTCTGCTTCTCTCGGACCAGCACTTGAACTTTCTAAGCTGAGTTAGAAACTGATTCAAATCGGAACCCTAGAAGCGGTTAAATTTTTCGTTTTTTGTCTTTCTACAGCACTTTTCAGGTAAGGTGCTTAGCCATTGTAGGACACTCCAAAAGCCAATTGGTTTCAACTTTCCACGTTAAACCCGTAGTCCGACAGGGGTTGAAACCCCTGTCTCAAAGCTAAAGTCCTCGCTATGAGGACTAATAAAAATTTTAAACTCATTAGTCCTCATAGCGAGGACTTTAACTATTACACAGGGAATTCATTCCCGGGCGGACTCAGGGATTTATCCTAGACTGTTGATTGCTGCAATTCACTTACTTTTTTTAAAGGTAAGCATACTGTAGCGTGCAATCCTACTAGATTGCTACGTTTCAAACGGTAACAGCAAACTTGATGATAAAATGTGTTAAATGTTACAAAAAACGGTTTTTCTCGAATTTGTAAAATTAAAAGTTTTGCAAGATTAAACCGGGCGATTGGAAATCGCGACGTTTACCAGCACACAAAGACGAAACCCGCAAGGTCATGGTTGAATATTTCTCCAGAAATACTTCGAGTCCTAGACTGTATGCGAGTACGATCGACAATGCGGTAAACTAAAATTCTATTTGTTGTAATAACGATCGCCTAACACAGCCTGTGAAGTCAAATCCGTTAGCATTGGAATTATTCATCTCTCTCCGATCTCCCTCTGCGTTCTCTGCGTTCTCTGCGGTTAAATCATCCTCATATAACCAGAAATGATATGAAGTCAAATCTTCAATCTAAAATCTAAAATCTAAAATCTAAAATCGACTGACGGTGCACTATGGAAAAATTTAACTACAGCAACAGTCTCGACATTCATTCGCTGCTTGATCGCTACCGCACCGGCTCGATCGCGCCTGCAGATGCGGTCGCGAGCGTGTACGATCGGATCGAACGCTATGCAGACCCGGCAGTATGGATTTATTTAGCACCGCTGGCGGAAACCCTCGAACGCGCCAAAGCCTTGGAAAACCTAGACCCGCAACAATTGCCGCTCTACGGAATACCTTTTGCGATCAAAGATAATCTCGATTGGGCGGGCGTTCCGACTACGGCGGGATGTCCGCAGTTTGCTCGCACTCCAGCGCGATCATCCGCAGTCGTAGAGCGCCTGTGCGCGGCAGGTGCGATCGCGATCGGCAAAACAAACATGGATCAATTTGCCACAGGATTAGTGGGAACCCGCACGCCCTATGGAGTTTGTCGCAATCCGTTCGATCGGCGCTACATTCCGGGCGGATCGAGTTCCGGTTCCGCAGCAGCAGTCTCCGCCGGATTGGTGAGTTTTGCTCTGGGTACCGATACCGCAGGATCGGGGCGGGTTCCCGCTGCTTTTACCAACATTGTCGGGCTGAAGCCAAGTTGCGGCTCGATCGGCACTCGCGGCCTGCTACCAGCGGTGCGATCGCTCGATTGCGTTTCTGTGTTCGCTCTCACCTGTGCGGATGCGGCCTCCGTGCTGCAAGTAGCCAGCGGTTTTGACGCTGAGGATGCGTTTTCTCGCCACCCTGAAACGAAAGTTTTGCCGGATTTATCCCGCTTGCGGGTGGGAGTTCCCGGAGAGGGCGAACTCGAATTTTTCGGGAATGCAGAAGCCGAACAGCGCTACAGAGAGGCGATCGCGCGCTTGCAATCATTGGGCTGCACGATCGCAACTATTGACTTCAAACCCTTTGCGGATGCTGCCGAACTGCTCTACGGCGGGCCTTGGGTAGCAGAAAGGTTGGCCGCGATCGGCGATTTCCTCGACGCGCACCCAGAGGATATCGATCCGATCGTCTACGAAATTATCAGCGGCGGCAAACGCTACGATGCTGTCTCTGCCTACCGCGCGTCGTACCAGTTGGCCGAACTCCGCCAGCTTGCAGAAATTCAGTGGCAGTCAATGGATGTGTTGGCGGTTCCCACGACAGGCACGATTTATACTGTCGCAGAAGTTGCAGCCGAGCCGATCGCCCTCAATACCAATCTCGGGCGCTACACGAACTTTGCAAATTTGCTCGATTTGTGCGCGATCGCAGTTCCCAGCGGGTTTCAAAGCAGCGGATTGCCCGCAGGATTGACACTGATGGCTCCTGCGTGGCACGATTTCTCTCTCTGCAGCCTGGGATCTGCTTTCCACGATCGCTTGGGGGGAACTTTGGGCGCAACCGGTCTGCCCCTGCCAACCGTCCCGGAACCCGCCAGCACTGCCAAATCTTCCTCAGAAGAACGAGTCAAAATAGCCGTGGTTGGCGCTCATTTGAGCGGTGAACCGCTGAATTATCAACTAATCGAACTCGGAGGTATTTTGGTTCGCGCCTGTCGTACCAGCCCGATTTACAAGCTGTATGCTTTGACGGGTACTGCTGTGGGCAAGCCGGGATTGGTGCGTCAGGTAGAGGGCGGTAGCGCGATCGAGGTGGAAGTTTGGGAGTTGTCGATCGCGGCTTTCGGCGGATTTGTCGCTAAAATTCCCCCGCCGCTGGGAATTGGTACGCTCGTGTTGGAGGACGGCTCGACGGTGCAGGGCTTTTTGTGCGAACCTTATGCTGTGGCGGATGCGAGCGATATTTCTCATCTCGGCGGTTGGCGAGCATATAACTTCCGCTTTTAAGTTAAGTTAGAATTGCAAATTTCTACCCATCTTCAGAATCATGCCACCAGCAGTGCCACTTGTACGAACTCCCATCACAACCCCAACCCCCACCGGCGGTAGCGGTACCAGTCCCGGAGGGGCCGCTGGCGGCACTCGCGGCACCAGCGGCCCCGACTCTCTCAGGGGTACTGCGGGCGCTAACTTGATATTTGGTTTGGGTGGGCCTGACAGCATTTTGGGCTTAGGCGCAGACGATTCCCTCTACGGCGGCGACGGCGATGACTCACTGCTGGGCGACGTTGGCAATGACCGACTGTTCGGCGGTGCCGGCCGTGACAGCGTTTTGGGCGGCACCGGCGACGATACTTTCTACGGCGGCAAAGGTTCTGACTCAATGCTGGGCGACGAGGGTAATGATTTGCTGTTTGGCAACCAAGACACCGATACTTTGTTGGGCGGCGCGGGTAATGACACGTTTTTTGGGGGTGCCGGCGATGACTCGCTGTTTGGTGGAATCGGCGATGACTGTTTATCGGGCGATCGCGGCCTAGATACTTTAACTGGCGGCGCCGGAAACGATACTTTTGCGATCGGGCGTTTTGCAGACGGGGATGTGATTACAGATTTTACTGATGGTACGGATCGAATTCGCTTGGCTGCCGGCCTTACTTTTGGCGAACTCACCATTTCCGCTGGGGCCGGAACTTCGCCCACTACAATTATTCAGCTTACAAGCACCAAGGAAACTCTGGCTACTTTATTCGGAGTTGCCCGCACTTCTATCAGTCAGGCAGACTTTATTCTTTAATTGGGAATTGGGAATTGGGAATTGGGAATTGGGAATTGGGAATTGGGTACTTTGTAGTTTTAAGTTTTCAATGTTGAACTTTTTAACTCAAAACCCCTTTTGCGTTGCGACTAACGTTAGCTTTCGCAAGGCGAAGGCCAGCAATGTAAAAAGTTTTTATCTCCATCTTCCCTCTTCGTTCTATCAGTTAAATAATATCATTTCCGGTAACACCGGAATGATGTTGACTGTTGACGGTTGACTGTTGACGCCGTGCACACTCAACCGTCAACGCCGTGAACAGTCAACTCGAATTTACTATTCCGATGCTAACGGATTTGATATAACATAAATTGCCCGTTGCATTCTTCCTTCTTCCTTCTTCCTTCTTCCTTCTTCCTTCTTCCTTCTTCCTTCTTCCTCCTTCCTTCTTCCTTCTTCCTTCTTCCTTCTTCCTTCTTCCTTCTTCCTTCTTCCTTCTTCCTCCTTCCCTCTTCCTTCTTCCTTCTTCCTTCTTCCTTCTTCCTTCTTCCTTCTTCCTTCTTCCTTCTTCCTAATGACTACTGACGGTTTTCTCAATCTCAACAAACCTGCAGGCATGACATCTCACGACTGCGTGGGGCGAGTGCGCCGGCTATTGAAACTCAAGCGAGTCGGACACGGAGGAACCCTCGATCCTGCTGTGACTGGCGTTTTGCCGATCGCCCTGGGCAAAGCAACCAGACTGCTGCAATATCTCCAACACAATAAAGCTTACCGAGGCACGATTCGGTTTGGCTTAACTACTGCTACTGACGATTTAGAAGGAGAAATTATCCATTCTCGACCGGTGCCAGAGTTGAGTTGGGAACAAGTCCAAGCTGCACTCCCAAAGTTCCTAGGAAAAATCGAGCAATTTCCGCCGAGTTTTAGTGCGGTTCAGGTGGGAGGAAAACGCCTTTATGAGTTAGCGAGAAAAGGCGAAACCGTGGAAGTTGCTGCTAGAAAGGTCGAGGTTTTTCGGCTGGAAATATTGGATTGGCGATCGGGGGATTTTCCTGAATTGGATTTGTCGATCGCCTGCGGGGCGGGTACTTACATTCGGGCGATTGCGCGGGATTTGGGGGCTGTCTTGAATACAGGCGGTACTTTGGCTTGTTTGACTCGCACCGAAAGTAGCGGTTTTTCGATCGACCAAAGTCTAACTTTTGAACAATTGGAACTGCAATTGCAGGAAAATAAATTCTGCCCGATTTTGCCATCGGCGGTTTTGGGACATTTAGGGGCGATCGTCCTTTCCCCTGAATATACCAAACGCTGGTTTCAAGGACAGCGCCTCCCGATTCCAGAAACGCCGATCGGGCCACAGGAAGAAAGTAGCAACCATCCCCCCCACAACCCAATACCCCAACCTCCCTATCCCTTGCAGGTTTACGATCGAGACGGTAATTTTTTAGGTATCGGTCAAGTAGCTAACTCAGAGACAAGTACCATATTATCTCCTCAAATTGTGCTTTAAGTATCTAAAATAAAAATGAAAAAAGGTATAATTGGTACAGGAAAAGTTGGCGGAACTCTAACCGCTGGGAATGCTCTCGATGCACCTAGCTTACAGCGGTACGGGACGAGATTGACCTATTAATCTAATCAATCGCTGAGGTAAAAATTGTGAAAATATTGCTGATCGGATTAATCCGAGGCTACAAAATGGGCATTTCTCCTTACCTGCCTAACGCCTGTAGATTTCAGCCAACTTGTTCGCAATACGCGATCGAAGCAATAGAAAGATTTGGGTCGGCCCGCGGCTGCTCAATGGCAGTTAAGCGGATTTTGCGCTGTCATCCTTTTCATCCAGGGGGTTACGATCCAGTACCTCCCACAGATAGCGAGGACAATTAGTTATTAGTCACAAACAGTATTTTAGTTATTAGTTAATAGTGCAAAGAGGCGTTGCATCCTACGGGAGCATCTCAATGAAAGCAGGTAAGCCCAAAATTGGAGTTAGGAGTCAGGAGTCAGGAGTCAGGAGGAAAGAGGAAGAAGGAAGAAAAAAAGAGCCAGAAGAAGTGTTTTCACAAATATGAGATGCTCCCCATCCTACTGGCTAAAACTACCGAGGGGAAGAACTCCCTGATGGGGTTAAATTCGCACAATTAGTGGTTTTTCTTAACCCAAATTCAGTAATATCACTGTTATCTTTCAAAACTCAGCAGCTATATAATGGTACAAACAGAGTACAGGGGATGCGAGTTGATATGTCTGCTACCGCAATCGGATACAAAATGTTGTCCCATACTCTGGCTGTACTCAGCCAGAAACAAGCCACGGGGAAACTGCTGTTAGAGCAAGGGGAACAACAGTGGCAACTTTACTTTTTTCAGGGTAGTTTGGTTTATGCCACGGGAGGATCGCACAGATCGAGGCGCTGGTACAGGGCGATCGGGCAACACTGTCGAAACTTTCAAGTGGATCTCAGAAACCTCGATGCTGGAGAACTGTGGGAATATCAACTGCTTCAGCGAGGGGTAGCAGCCAGCGAAATGAGTCTGGAACAAGCTAGGGCGATCGTCCACACCAGCCTTTCGGAAGTGTTATTTGCTCTGATCGGTCAATCGGGTTTGCGCCGGGAGTGGCGTCCGTCCCAGAAATATTTTTCTACCATTACCTCTTCTTTGCTGCTGTCTTTAACAGAAGTAGAGAAAATTCTGTGTTGTACAGAAGAAATTTGGCAGAAGTGGAAAGCAATGGGTTTGTGGCTGGTAGATCCAGAACAAGCACCACTTTTAAAAGCATCGGCCCAGTTGCAGCAAAATCGATTTAGTTCTAATTCTTTGATCGCTTTGGGTAACGTATTCAACGGCGAGAATACTCTTTGGGATATTGCATTTAAGAAAAAGCAGTGCGTGACAGTGGCAACTCGCGCTTTAGTTAATTACATCAAGCAGGGTTTAGTAAATTTCCGAACCGTACCAGACTTGCCGTCGCCTATAGAACAGTGGCGTCTTGCCGCGGCGATCGCAGGGCCGGGTCGCCCTTTGATTGCCTGTATCGATGACAGTCCGGCAGTATGCGAATTTTTAGAGCAAATTTTATTGCCCCAGGGGTATCGAGTCCTAAAAATTCAAGACCCCATGCAGGGAGTGGGCCTCCTCGCCAAACAAAAGCCTGCTTTAATTTTTATGGACGTGGTGATGCCGAAGACAAGTGGCTTTGCTTTGTGCAATTTTTTGCGAAAGACACCTGCTTTTCGGGAAACTCCGATCGTGTTTTTGACCGGTCAAGACAGTATAATTGACCGCACGCGAGCGAAATTGACAGGTGCTTCCGATTTTTTGAGGAAGCCAGCCAATCCCGAACAGGTTTTGCAAATAGTTGACAAGTATTTGAAGGTAAAAGGCGATCGCTACCCTTCAGCAATTCGCCCCCAAGATATACTTAATCCACCACAACTTACCCTGGCAAATTCTTGAACCAAAATTAATGAACACAATAACCCCTTGCTGGGTGCGTCAGGAACTGACGCACCCTACGATTATTGTAAAATAAAGACGCAATCGAATTTAAGATAATTAATTATGAGTAATGTTACCAGCGATCGCACCCCGCAGGTGAGCGTAGTAATTCCGGCTTACAACTGCGCGGATTACGTCGGCCAAGCCGTAGATAGCGTTCTGCACCAAACCTATGCTAACTGGGAAATTATTGTCATAGACGACGGTTCCAAAGATGACACTAGATTAGTTTTAGAGAAATATGGCGATCGAATTCGCTACATTTACCAACAAAATCGAGGAGTTTCGATTGCCAGAAATCACGGCATCGAGCTAGCGCGAGGAGAATTTATCGCCTTTCTCGATGCGGACGACTACTTTTTTCCTGACAAATTAGCAGCACAAATGGCTGTATTTGCAGCGAAACCACATCTAGGAATCGTCCACAGCGGCTGGCGTCTAGTTAATAGTATAGGCGAACCGCTAAAAGATGTCAAACCTTGGCAAAATGTACCTAAATTAGACTTAGAAATGTGGCTGCGGTGGAAACCAGTATTACCCAGCGCGATGGTATTTCGCCGTCAGTGGTTAAAGCGCGCCGGCGGATTTGATCCTCGATTTCCCCCAGCGGAAGATACAGATTTAGTGCTGCGTTTAGCCTTAATGGGATGCGAAGCAGAGTGGTTGCAGCAAGTAACTGTTTGCTACCGCCAGCACGAACAAAGCGCCATGTACAAAGGTTTACCGCAGGCTAAATCCCTCGCCGCAGTCATGGACAATTTTTTTGCCCGCCCCGAGTTGCCGGATAAAATACGTTTGTTGGAAAAGCAAATCAAGTACAGTACCTTAGTTTGGATTGCTTGGTATTTGTACCGCACCGGTCATTCTGTTGAGATGGTAGAGTTTTTGCAGCGTTCTTGGAATTATACGCCTTATTTGCCTGTGGAAACAGTAATTAATTGGGCGGAAGCTTTCGCCGAGTTTTCGCAGGATGCGGGAAATGAATTCGATGCAGATTTATTAGCTCAATCTGCAGAGTGGGAGCAGTTAATGCAGTGGATTATTCTCGGTACGCCAGCTTGATTGAAAGCTTTTCCATTGCACTGATATCGTTTACGGTTGCATAGGAATTATTTAACCGCAGAGAGCGCAGAGGACACAGAGGAAGAGAAGAGAGGCTTTTCGCATTTCTGGCTATGTAAAACCTGCATAAACTTTATTAGGCTTCAGTTTGAGTTTCTGCTTCAGTAAAAATTGGCGGCCACAGTTCAGCAATTGGCAATTCCCAACCAGGGAAAAGTTCGGGGACAGTCAAAATATCTTCATTTCCCAACACAATCGGTTCACCTTCCTGACGATAAACTGTTACATTTTCTTCATCTGGATCGATCAAAATTCCTACTTGCGCTCCGAGTTCTAGGAAATTATGAATCTTTTTTTCTAGCGGTTTAATGCGATCGCTCTGTGATTTAATTTCTACTACCAAGTCTGGGACTAATTCTCCGAAATAACGGGGACTTTGCCTGAGACGTGCGGCGCGGACAAAAGAAACATCAGGTGCTGTAAGGTTAGCATCAGGTAAAATAAAGCCGCCTGCGGAGTCAAAAACTCGACCCAAACGGCGGGGATAAACCCAATTGGCGAGCAGCCAACTGAAAATTACACCTATTTCGCTAGATACAATATCTGACGGGCCCACAATGATAATTCTCCCGCTTTCTAGTTCAACTTGGTAGTCTTGACCGGCTTCTTTGAAGGTTTTTTGGACTTTTTCTAAGTCTTTGAGTGTCATCATACGATTTTAGATTTTAGATTTTAGATTTTATAATTATCTGCAACTGACGCACTCTAAATCATATTGGTTATTGCTTATTTTGTCAGGTGCGTCAATCTATTTTAGATTTTAGAATTGAAGAATTATCTGCAACTGACGCACCCTACAGGTTGGTTATTCCTTAGCAGAAAAGGAGTTGCCGCAGCTACAGCTTTGGGCGGCATTGGGATTGTGAAATCGGAAACCTCCGCCCATCAAGTCTTCTGAATAATCCAAGGTGAGCTCATTGAGATATTTTAAGTGCTGGGGGTTGATCGCAACGGAAATTCCCTCCGACTCGCATACAGCGTCTTCTGGGGCTGGCGCGTCGTCAAATGCCATTGTATAAGACAAACCGGAGCAGCCGCTCGATTCCACGCCCAGACGAAATAAAGCATTGGGGTTTGGATGCTTCGACTTGAGGCGCGTGACTTCTGTTGCTGCTGTTTTGCTCAGATGAATCATTATGAGTAATTGGTAATTGGTAATTGGTAATTTGGGAGTAATGTTGAGTTTTGAAAATGTAGAATGTGCCTAGGCGTGTACCTTACCCGGAGAATGTAGGGTGCGCCGGACCGCGCACCATACCCCTATATTTTTAGCAACTTGAGTTACTTGGCCTTTTCTGTACGGGCATAATCATCTTGAAAGCGAACAATATCATCTTCTCCGAGATATTCGCCATTCTGCACCTCAATTAAAACCAGAGGGATAACTCCCGGATTTTCCAGGCGGTGAGAAATGCACTGAGGAACGTAGGTAGACTGATTTGTAAACAGAACTTGTTCAGTTTCGCCACAAGTAACTTTTGCAGTACCTGAAACCACAATCCAGTGTTCGCTGCGGTGGTGGTGCATTTGCAGGCTGAGGCGGTGTCCAGACTTAACTTCGATCCGCTTAATTTTATATCCTGGGCCTTCTTCTAGAGTCGTAAATGAGCCCCAAGGCCGCAATTCTGTAGCGGCTATTCCGTTGGGTGCTGCAAGTGTGTGCAGGGTAGATACTTGAGAAATTTCTTGAATCTGAACCATGATTTTCACTCCTTAAGGATTGCTTGCTGAATCCTTTGGTAAACGACGTTGTTTTTTGAGATTAACTAATCTATAGTTAAAATCTAAGCCCACCTGCGGGGACTGGTTAGCCGACTGTAGAGTTTTGCAAGAGTTGTGCTCAGCCCGATCGACCTGCCTTAACAACCATAGCAAAACCAACATAGCTGTTGTCACCTGTTATTAGATCGATCGCCCCAATCTACATCAAATCTTCATAGAAAGGGCGCTGCTTCTGGAATATTGATTAAAGGTGAATCCTAATCCAGCTCTTGAGACTGCTGCTGCAAAACTTCTAGCATCTGGTTAGAGACCCTCTGGGATGAAACCTGGTTGAATAGTTAGACTTGAATAAGTTTGGCTAATTTCTGTGAAGCAGTGATAAGTAAACCGAACATCGTAGAGTTTTTTCAATTCTGCAACCAGGGTGGGAGAAATCGGACGAAAGCTATCCAACCAGGCTTTGAGTCGATCGACTTTTTGCAATTTTTCAGAAATACTCATTGCTGATGAGAAGGCAAAATGCTGGTGGAGAATATCACCCAGACGCTGAGTTTATAGCATTAACAATGCTATAAACTCATTTCTCAATAACAGGCTTTCCGGCCTGTTCCACAGAGAGTAAATTTTGCGGGCTGGGCATCTTGCCCACCCTTGAAAAGCTTATTAACGAGGGTGCAAGATGTGAGTTGGTATCGGAATTACTCATCTCTCTTCTCTTCCTCTGGGCTCTCTGCGGCCTCTGCGGTTTAATAATTCACATAATTGAAGAGTCTTTAAGCATAAATCTTTAACCTCCGGGTTCCATAGTTAAGTGATCGGCTTTAACTATTTTTTTACTCGGATCGAATAAGTTGGGATTTTTTGGTTACTCTACCCAATTGAGTAGATCCACATATAATACATGATACTAGAGCGATCGGCATCCCATCCTCTACCCTAGATCAAAATCTTTTCACCACTTTGACAGGAGCATCAAAATGAACAGCAACGGACTGCCACAAAAGCAAGGTCTGTACGATCCGCAGTTCGAGCACGACGCTTGCGGAGTCGGATTCATCGTACACATGAAGGGTAACAAATCCCACGAAATAGTCGAGCAGGCATTGACAATCCTCTTGAACCTCGACCACCGGGGCGCGTGCGGCTGCGAACCCAACACCGGAGACGGGGCGGGGATTTTGATGCAGGTGCC
Source organism: Microcoleus sp. BR0-C5 (assembly GCF_036705045.1). Classification (NCBI taxonomy): domain Bacteria; kingdom Bacillati; phylum Cyanobacteriota; class Cyanophyceae; order Oscillatoriales; family Microcoleaceae; genus Microcoleus; species Microcoleus sp. BR0-C5. The sequence goes on along the minus strand of NZ_JAUBTR010000004.1, from coordinate 10,623 downwards.
CCACAAGTTTCTCAAGAAAGTAACCGCAGCCCTAAACATCGAACTTCCCGAAGCCGGCGAGTACGGTGTTGGCGCGATTTACTCGTCGCCAAATCGAACTGAACGGGAAAACGGCAAACGCATTTTTGAGGAAATCGCCGCAGAAGAAGGCCAGGAAGTGCTCGGCTGGCGCGATGTTCCCACCGACAACTCGTCCCTGGGCGACACCGCCAAATCTAGCGAACCCTTCATGCAGCAAGTGTTCATCCGGCGCGCCGCAGGTATTGACGAGGCGGCTTTTGAGCGGAAACTGTACGTCATCCGCAAACGGGCTCACAACGCCATCCGCAGGACTAACACAGACCCCTACTGGTACAATTCCACTCTCTCGTGCCGGACGATCGTCTACAAGGGTATGTTAATGCCGGTGCAAGTCGGCGATTACTATTCCGACCTGCACGACCCAGACATGGAAAGCGCTCTAGCCCTGGTTCACTCGCGCTTCAGCACGAATACTTTTCCGAGTTGGGAACGATCGCACCCTTACCGCTACATCGCCCACAACGGCGAAATTAACACGATGCGCGGCAACATTAACTGGATGCACGCGCGGCAATCGCTGTTTGAGTCGGAACTATTCGGCGATGACTTAAAGAAAATCCCCAATTTAATCAATATCGAAGGCAGCGACTCGACGATTTTTGACAATGCTTTGGAATTGCTGAATTTGGCCGGGCGTTCTTTGCCCCACGCTGTAATGATGATGATTCCCGAACCTTGGACAGCCCACGAGTCCATGAGTGACGAGAAAAAAGCTTTCTATGAATACCATTCTTGCTTGATGGAACCTTGGGACGGCCCAGCTTCGATCGCATTTACCGATGGTACTTCGATCGGGGCCGTGCTTGATCGCAACGGTTTGCGCCCTTCCCGCTACTGCGTTACCAAAGACGACTTGGTAATTATGGCATCGGAAGCGGGAGTTTTGCCGATCGCCCCAGAACGAATTGTATCAAAAGGCCGCTTGCAACCGGGGCGGATGTTCCTGGTAAATACCGAGGAAGGCCGCATCGTCTCTGACGAGGAAATAAAAACCAAAATCGCCACAGAACACCCGTACCGCCAGTGGATCGACCAGCACATGGTCGAAATAGCCAAACTCAAAGATGCGCCTGCAGTAGCAGAATCTCATCCCGAAACATTATTGCAGCGGCAAATGGCCTTTGGCTACACCTTTGAAGAACTGCGGTTGCTGTTAGCACCGATGGCGAAAGATGGCGTGGAAGCTGTTGGCGCGATGGGTGCGGATACGCCGCTGGCGGTGCTTTCCAATCGTCCAAAACTGCTTTATGAATACTTCCAGCAGTTGTTTGCTCAAGTTACCAATCCGCCGATCGATTCTATCCGCGAAGAAATTGTAACTTCTGCCGAAACTACGATCGGCGCTGAACGCAATTTGCTCAAACCAGAACCCGAAAGCTGTCATTTGATTGAACTGAAAACGCCCATTCTCAGCAATGAAGAATTAGCTAAGCTCCAACACGTAAATGAGGGCAATTTCCGGTCGATTACACTGCCGATTTTGTTTGACCCCAAAAGCGGCGTGAAAGGTCTAGAACAAGCCTTAGAAGAGGTTTTTGCTGGAGCAGACAGCGCGATCGCCTCCGGGGTGAATATCATCATTTTGAGCGATCGGGGTATCAGTCCCGACAAAGCCCCAATTCCGGCGCTGCTGGCAGTTGCAGGCCTGCACCACCACTTGATCCGTAAAGGTACGCGCACGCGGGCGGGACTCGTGCTCGAATCCGGCGAACCGAGGGAAGTGCATCACTTTGCAACACTTATTGGCTATGGTTGCGGCGCGATTAATCCGTATTTGGCCTTTGAGACGATCGCCGATTCGATCCGCGAAGGATTGCTGCTAAATGTCGAGTACAAAACAGCTTGCAAAAACTACGTCAAAGCGGCAACTAAAGGTGTGACGAAAGTTGCCTCGAAAATTGGGATTTCCACAATTCAAAGTTATCGCGGCGCACAGATTTTTGAGGCGATCGGCTTAAACAAATCCGTAGTCGATAAATACTTTGCTTGGACAGCCTCGCGGATTGAAGGGGTAGACCTCGAAGTCCTCGCCCAAGAAGCAATTTTACGCCATACCCACGCTTTCCCAGACCGCCCATCCAGCGGACATACTCTCGATGTCGGCGGCGAATATCAGTGGCGGAAAGAAGGCGAGGCGCATTTGTTTAGTCCGCAGACAATTCACGCGCTGCAAAAGTCGGTGCGCGAGGGCAGTTATACGCTTTTCAAACAGTATTCTGGGCTGGTTAACGAACAAAACCAGCAGCATTTTACCCTGCGCGGTTTGTTGCAATTCAAGCAGCGGGAATCGATACCGATTGAGGAAGTTGAGCCGATCGAATCTATTCTCAAACGCTTTAAAACTGGGGCGATGAGTTATGGTTCGATTTCTCAAGAAGCCCACGAATCTCTGGCGATCGCCATGAACCGCATTGGTGGCAAATCGAACACCGGTGAAGGCGGGGAAGACTCGGAACGCTACACTTGGACGAACGATCGCGGCGACTCGAAAAACAGCGCGATCAAACAAGTTGCTTCCGGGCGTTTCGGCGTTACCAGCTTGTACCTTTCCCAAGCGCGGGAACTGCAAATCAAGATGGCGCAAGGCGCGAAACCCGGTGAAGGCGGACAGTTGCCGGGTAAAAAAGTATACCCGTGGATTGCCAAGGTGCGGAACTCGACTCCGGGTGTGGGTTTGATTTCGCCTCCTCCTCACCACGACATTTATTCGATCGAAGATTTGGCCGAATTGATTCACGACTTGAAAAATTCCAACCGGGAAGCGCGGATTAGCGTCAAATTGGTGTCGGAAGTTGGAGTCGGGACGATCGCGGCGGGTGTTGCGAAAGCCCACGCCGATGTCGTGTTGATTTCCGGCTACGACGGCGGAACCGGCGCTTCGCCACAGACTTCGATCAAACACGCGGGATTACCTTGGGAATTGGGACTGGCGGAAACTCACCAAACTTTGGTGCTCAACAATCTCCGCAGCCGGATTGTCGTGGAAACTGACGGGCAAATGAAAACAGGCCGCGATGTAGCAATTGCTGCCTTGCTTGGTGCTGAGGAATTCGGTTTTGCGACCGCGCCGCTGGTGACATTGGGCTGCATCATGATGCGCGTTTGCCACCAGAACACTTGCCCGGTGGGCGTGGCGACGCAAGACCCGCTGCTGCGGAAAAACTTTACCGGCGACCCCGAACACACGGTAAACTTTATGACCTTCGTCGCGCAGGAAGTCCGGGAAATTATGGCGCAGTTGGGCTTCCGCACGCTGAATGAAATGGTTGGCCGCACTGATGTTTTGGAACCTCAGCAAGCTGTGGAACACTGGAAGGCTAAGGGTTTGGATTTCTCGAAAATCCTTTATCAGCCGGAAGTTGGGGCGGATGTCGGGCGCTATTGTCAGATGGCGCAGGATCACGGTTTGGAAAAGTCCCTGGATATGACTGTGTTGTTGGATTTGTGCAAAAGTGCGATCGAAAATGGCGAAAAAGTCCACGCCAAAATGCCGATTACCAATGTCAACCGCGTTGTCGGCACAATTCTCGGCAACGAAATCACCAAACGCCACTGGGAAGGTTTGCCGGATGGCACGGTGCACCTGCACTTCCAAGGCAGCGCTGGGCAAAGCTTTGGCGCATTCGTGCCCAAGGGTGTCACCCTGGAGCTCGAAGGCGAAGCTAACGACTATTTGGGCAAGGGGCTCAGCGGCGGCAAAATCATCCTGTATCCGTCGCCAGCTTCTACCTTTGTCGCGGAAGAAAACGTGATTGTCGGTAACGTAGTGCTTTACGGCGCGACTGCTGGCGAGGTTTTCATCCGAGGGATGGCGGGCGAACGTTTTGGGGTGCGTAACTCTGGCGTTAACGCAGTAGTTGAGGGTGTGGGCGATCACGGTTGCGAGTACATGACTGGCGGCAAAGTTGTAGTTTTGGGTGCAACCGGGCGCAATTTTGCAGCGGGTATGAGTGGCGGTGTTGCTTACATTTTGGATGAAGCGGGGGATTTTGCTACTCGCTGCAATATGTCGATGGTGGATTTGGAAAAATTGGAGGATGTTGAGGAAATTAGCGATTTGCGGCAGATGCTTCAGACTCACGTTGATTTGACTGGAAGTGCGAAAGCATCGAAGGTTCTGGCTGCGTGGGATGAGATGGTGCCACTGTTTGTGAAGGTGATGCCGAGGGATTATAAGCGGGTGTTGCAGGCTATTGAAAGGGCGATCGCATCGGGTTTAAGCGGTGATGATGCGCTGACGGCTGCGTTTGAAGAAAACGCTCGCGATGTCGCTCGGATTGGCGGCAGTTAGTCCAAGACACCGGGTTTATGCGACAATCTTGAAATCCCCACGAAGCGATTACTCGCGATGTGGCTAGGATTGGTGGAAGTTAGAGTTTAAGATGAGGAATGGGTAATGGCTGTTATTAAGCAGTAATTGCCTATTTCTCATCAATAACCAAAAAACAATGAAGGGCGGACTATGTATATACGTAAAATTGAAATCAAGAACTTTCGACGAGGAAATGATTTTTCGTGGATACTTAATACAGATGTCAATGTTTTGATTGGCAAGAATGGTTCGGGCAAATCAACTATACTGCGAATGCTTAATGAGGCGGTATCGCCTGAAGATAGCAGACTTGATTTTAGATTGTTTGACCCGATCGATAAAATGATTATTGAGTTGGAAGACGATATTGTCATCGTGGTTGATAGTGCAAGTAGAAGTATAACAGGCAACCAAGGAGATATGAGTTATGACTTAAATACAAACTTTATTAATACATTCGATGTTTTTGAAAATAATTCCCCTCCCAATACAACATTGCTTGACTATCACCTCAACAAATTAAAACAAGAATTCATTATCTATCAAAGAGATTTGCTAAATCACGTTGAAGAAATACTTACAAATGACGACGATAGCGAATCAAGAAATAATAAATTAGAGACAATTGAAGCTGTTTATAGAACTAAAAAGATTTTTGTCAAAATTTTATCTGAGCTTTTCAGCCAAACAGGAAAAAAGTTTGATGAAAAAGCATTTAATTTTTTGGAAATGGGTATCGAGAATCCAATTTTACCTGAAAATCTTTCATCTGGTGAAAAACAAATTTTGATAATTCTATTGACAACATTGCTTCAGGATGGAAAGCCCTATATATTACTAATGGATGAGCCGGAGATATCATTACATATTGATTGGCAACGGAGCTTAATTCAAAATATTAGGCAAATAAATCCGAGCTGTCAAATTATTATGGTAACTCATTCACCAACTACCTATTACGGAGGCTGGATTGAAAATGTTACTAGAATCGAGGAGATTCAATTCCTTCCAAATTTGGTTGTAGTTAGTGAGATTTTAGCAGAAAAAACTGAACATTCAAAAGAACGCATACAAAACATAGAAGATGAATTTAATGACTTCTCAGGTAACAAACTAGCTCAGCTTTATCAATTCAATCGCAAAATTAATACCTATACATCATTCACAAAAGATGAATGTATTTCATTGTTAGATTTTCTCAATGATCGAGAGATTTATCCTGATGTGATAACATTTACCACTCTCATCTCAAAATTGAATAACTATGAAGATGCTAAAGAGATTTTTGATTTAATGGAATCCGAAACCTACTCGAAATTGTCTCATGTAAAACCTAATGACATCACTCTAAATACCTTAATTAAAAAAGTTAATGGGGTTCAAGAAGGTATTGATTTGATTCAATCCCTAAGTGCTAATGGAAAGCTACAGCTATATCCCGATATTATTACTTTTAGTACCTTGTTGGGAAAAGCAAAAAATGCAGATGAAATTAAATTGTTGGAAGAAGTGCGAAACTATTACGGAATAAAAGCCAATAATATTTACTTAAACAAACTAAGTTCCAAGAGGTAGCATGATGGTGGACGACTTATATAAAGAGATTTCTGAAAGAATAGTAGCTGATGCCTTTCATAGTAGGGGTTGCCATCTTTCTGTGTTGTGTGAAGATATCTATGACAATAGTTTTTGGCGATGTATTATTGAACACGCCGAGCCAAGTTTAAAAGATAAACTTTATTTCCCAAATCCGCATCCACAAGGAACACGTGGAAAGAATGTTTTGAAAAAATTCAAGGACTACGTTAATAAAAAAATGATTATCTGCGTTGATAGTGATTGCGAATATTTATATGAAAATAATGTTTGGTATATTGACCGATATATCTACCATACTATTGTTCATAGTAGAGAGAACTTTCAGTGCCACCCTTTGTCATTAAATGAAATCTGCAAGCAAATAGCTGACAAGAGTTATGATTTTAGAACTTTGTTTGAACGTATTTCTCAAGAAATTTCTACTCTATTTTACATTTGGATATATCTTAAAGAAACTGGAAGTTATTCTAGCTTCGATAGAATCGTAAACAATGAACAGTTTAGGAATATTTTGGACTTTCACAATATTCAATTTAATAGCCTTGAAGATAAAATAAACTTAGTTCTGGATATTGAACGCAGAGTAGATATCGTATTAAAGAATATTGAAGCATCAATGGGTGAAGGATGGTATCAATCAGTTATAGAGTATGAAGTTCCCCTAATCCGAAACAAATTAATAGAGCAGTACGGGATAAATCAAGAAGAAATTTTATTATTTTTTTACGGGCATGGTGTCTTAGAAAACCTTGTTGAACCACTTACGATAAAAATTACTGACTTATTGAAAAAATTAAGGATAGAGGAGGTTAGAGGGGAACTAAGCCAAGCTTCAGAAAACGATCTAAACAATACAATAAGCCGTATTGAAAATGCTTCCAAACAAGATGTCAAGACTAAAATAGGTAATAGCTTTCTATATATTATTTATGCTATTGAAGATAAATATATAAAAGCAATCCAACAAAAACTCGTTAGTGAACTTTCCTGTGACGGCGAAACTGAAATTATACCGGGAAAACGCGATTGATGGGGCGATCATACTTAATTGTTGGGCGATCGCAAAAATTAACAAAGGATAATATGAACTATAAACTTTATTCGGATGTCATCTTGCTATGCAACCTTGCTGAAGAAGGACTTAATGCCGGCGATATCGGTACGGTTGTTGAACAGCATCACGTTGAGGGACTAGAAACAGGTTATGGCCTTGAGTTCTTCGATTTGTTGGGGAACACTGTAGCAGTTGCGACGCTACCTGGAAGTTATTTGCGATTTAATGGAGCGATCGCAACCGATCCACAACCGATCGCAATTGAACTCACCCCCGAATTGCTGTTGAGCGACCCATTTGATATAATATTGTTACTAGATTGTAGAATAACAATAAAAAAAAGAGATAATTATGACCGTCGAACAAGCCATTTTGGAAAATGTGAAGGTCTTATCACTAGATCAGCAACAAGAAGTCTTAGCTTTCATCAAATTCTTGCAGTCCGATAAATGGGAAGATATCTATAAAGGACGCTTCAAAGAACTCCAGCAAGAAATTCGTCTGGGAATGGATGCGGCCGGGCGGGGTGAAGTAATCGATGCTGAAGATATGTTTCGGAGTTTGCGATTAAAGCTGCAACAACGTCGCACGCAAGCAGATATATGAATCGGATTTGTAGATTTACAATTCCGGCAAGTCGGGACATAGAAAGCATTATGGACTATATTGCCGATCGCAGCGGTTTCGATGCAGCAGAAAGCTTCCTGGACAGAATTAACGATAAGTGTCAAACCCTCTCGCAGTTTCCGAGTATGGGACGGAATCGCGATGAGTTAATGGAAAATGTACGGAGTTTTCCGATCGATGATTGCCTCATTTTCTACAGTCCGATTGAAGCAGGAATTGAAGTTCTGCGGGTTGTTAGCGGCTACAGAGATTTAGAAAATTTATTCTCTGAGTGAACTGTATCGAGTTTCTTATATTATGAAAGCGATCGAAACCACCGGAAAAATTGACGATGGAGGGTTCCTTGGTATCGATCGACCCCTTGCTATTGCCAGCCACAGCCACGTTCGGATTATTGTTTTAGTGCCGGAAGACACTGACATCGATCCGGATGATGACCCCACTGAAACTGTCCTCGAAGGGCTTCAGCAAGGCTTCCATGAGGCAATTACCGGACAAACTCTCCCCTTGTCCCAACTGTGGGACGGAATCGATGATAATTAATCCACAACAGATCCAATGGGTAATCACTGTATTAATCAAGTAGTTTATGTATGAACGATAAATTGCCGGAAATTTTAGCAGAACTACGCCATTACTTTCAAAACTTGTACGGCGAAAGACTGGTGAAGTTAATTCTGTACGGTTCCCAAGCAAGAGGAGATGCCAAACTAGATTCTGATATTGACATTTTAGTTGTGTTGGACGGGCCTGTTCATGCTGGTAAAGAAATCGCTAGTACCAGTGAATTTATTTCTGCTTTGTGCTTAGATCGTACAGTTGTCATTTCGCGTGCTTTTGCCTCCGTCGCACGTTTTCAGCAAGAAGAAAGTCCTTTCTTTTTAAATGTTCGCAGAGAAGGAGTGCTGATTTGAAACCCGAACAAACGGCTCTGTTAAGAAAAGCTGGTGAAAGTCTGCGCGCCGCTCAGTTACTAGCAACTAATGAACTTCTTGATTTTGCAGCGTCCCGCGCTTATTATACTATGTTTTATGTGGCCGAAGCTTTCTTATTGAATGAAGGTTTAACTTTTTCCAGTCATGCTGCTGTGATTTCGGCATTTGGTCGAGATTTTGCTCGTACAGGGCGGGTTCCAGTGGAGTTTCACCGTTACTTAATTGATGCTCAAGATCTGCGAAATCAGGGCGATTATGATATCGATTCGGCAATTACAGAAGCGGAGGCTAATGAATTAATTGGTCATGCACAACAATTTTTAGAATTAGCAGAACGTTTGCTGGGTTAATGGGTTTTTAGGCGATCGAGTTTTAGCAAAAGGAATATATCAAAAGGAGCGCCTCAAATCCCAGAAACCTGGTTTGTGCGATAATTCTGGCATCCTCACGCCCGATTTGGGTAAAAAACCCTAGTAATAAAGTTTCAGCTTACGCCGATGCCCATCCTGAAGAAATTGCGATCGCATCGGGTTTGAGCGGTGATGATCCGCTGACGGCTGCGTTTGAAGAAAATGCTCGCGATGTCGCTCGGATTGGTGGCAGCTAGGGTTATGGGGTAGAATTCTACTCATGTAGTAAGGGGCTTAAAGCCCCTTGTCCGAGTTCCTACACACTATGCAATGGAATATCTAACTTTTAGAGAAACCGATCGAGAGGACATACAGGCGATCGTCAATATTCACAATTCTCATGCGCGCGGTCAAAATACGTCGATCGATCGCGGCTTTTTGCTAACACAAATTACTGAAGATGAGATTGTCCAAAGCTTAAATAATTCATGCAGATATTTTGTTGCCGCTAAAACCGATGGGGAAACTCTGGGATTTGTGGCTATATCACAACCCAAAATATCTGATGAAATCTTGGATAAAATTATCTGGAAAGATGATATTTTTAAGAAAAGAGTCACCAGCCATCGGCATTTTTATCTCGAAAGAGTAGCAACCAAGTTAAATTGGATGGGTAGAGGTGTTGCTCAATTTATGTATAAAGAAATTTATCAAGTTTTTCCAAATTCATTTATTTCGCTGTTTATTGTTTCCCAGCCAATAGCTAATACTCGTTCCCTAATGTTTCACCAAAAACAGGGATTTGAACAAATAGGAACTTTGCAACTTGACCGATTTCTCGATTTAGAAAATTATGAATGTATTGTGATGTTTAAAGAAACTTGAATTTATCATGAGTGAGTCTCCAAGCAGAAGCCGATCTCAATCCAGCCTAACAGGAATTACCAGAAGCGAGGGACTCGATATAACGCAGTAAAAATATTTTCCCCAAACAAAAAGCGCCCCTATTTCTAGGAGCGCTATTTGTCAATCAAAAGCTAAAACTTAGCCATTGATAGAAGGAGCAACCATTGCTACAGGAGTGACTTCACTAGCAGCCAAGTCGAGAGGGAAGTTGTGAGCATTGCGCTCGTGCATTACTTCCATACCCAAGTTAGCGCGGTTGATGACATCAGCCCAAGTATTGATGACACGACCTTGCGAGTCGATAATCGATTGGTTGAAGTTGAAACCGTTCAAGTTGAAAGCCATCGTGGAGATACCCAAAGCGGTAAACCAGATGCCGACTACTGGCCATGCACCTAACAAGAAGTGCAAGGAACGGCTGTTGTTGAAGGAAGCGTATTGGAAAATCAAACGACCGAAGTAGCCGTGGGCTGCAACGATGTTGTAGGTTTCTTCTTCTTGACCGAATTTGTAACCGTAGTTTTGCGATTCGGTTTCGGTTGTTTCACGAACCAAGGAAGATGTTACCAAGGAACCGTGCATGGCGGAGAACAAGCTACCACCGAAGACACCAGCAACTCCCAACATGTGGAACGGGTGCATCAGGATGTTGTGCTCAGCTTGGAACACGATCATGAAGTTAAATGTACCGGAGATACCCAAGGGCATACCGTCAGAGAACGAACCTTGTCCAATTGGGTAGATCAAGAATACTGCGGT